>JALVAU010000001.1 GCA_027011025.1 Campylobacteraceae bacterium
GCTTAGATGTTGTCAGAAACCATGTCTATCTGGTTTTGCAAAATCCTCAGATGTTCAATGATAGCATCAGGGAAAATTTAACTTTTGGCAAAAAGATAGATGATGAATCTCTTTTGGAGGCTTTGGATATAGCACAACTAGGAAGTTTGATAGAGAGTCTAAAGGACGGACTGGATACGCAAATCGGTAGAAACGGTGTAAAATTATCGGGCGGACAGAGACAAAGACTCTCAATAGCGAGAATGATAGTCCAAAATGCAAATATTGTCATACTTGACGAATCCACATCGGCACTTGATGTGCACACCGAGAGTAGGCTTTTTGAGTCATTAAATGATTATTTAAAAGATAAGACTACAATTATAATCGCACATAGACTCAGTACGATTAGAAAGGCTGATTATATCTATGTGCTCGATCATGGAATAATAGAGGAAGAGGGTACTCATGATGAGCTTATGAGCTTAGAGGGAACTTTTTATAATTATACACAAGGAGTTTAAGGATGAGAAAATTAGTTTATCTGTTTATATCTGTTGTTTTGTTTGCAACTGCTTCATTTGCAGGTGCTAGTGAAGAGTTGCTAAATAGTGCAAATAGCTTGAAAGAGATTTTAAGGACTGAAAATAAAATACCAACAAAGATTTTACAAAAAGCAAGAGCAATTGTGATTATACCAAGTGCTACGAAAATAGGTTTTTTTATTGGTGGCGAATTTGGTAATGGAGTGGCAAGCATAAGAAAAGGTGATGGATCATGGAGTAATCCTTTTTTTGTAAAACTTCAAAGTGGAAGCTTAGGATGGCAGTTTGGCTATGAGCATAACTCTATACTGCTCATCTTAAATAGTGCAAAAAGTGTAAATTCACTCTTAAATCGAAGCATTACTATGGGTGCAGATGCTTCTATTTCCGCTGGGCCACTTGCTAAGACTTATGAAAAAAATAGCAAGATTGATTTGAGTGCAGAGGTGTTTGCATATAGAAAATCAGAAGGCTTGTTTTTGGGTATTTCTCTAAAAGGAGCTGTCATAAATCAAGATAATGACAAAAATATTGAGTACTATGGCAATGGTATAAAAGCAGCGGACATAGTGGCAATGCCCCAAAAACAGGATACTTATGCCATAAAAGAGTATTTTAACTCTATAAACGCTATACAGTAAGGAAAAATTTGCAAGATATATTAAACTCACTCTCAACTTACGGATATATAATTTTATTTATATATTCACTCGGAGGCGGTATGGTTGCTCTTATAGCAGCAAGCGTACTTTCATACTCAGGTCAGATGGATTTGAGTATCTCTATTTTAGTAGCATTTATAGCAAATGCACTTGGGGATTCACTACTTTTTTATATCAGTAGATATAACAAACCTCAAATGATGCCCTATCTTAAAAAACATAGAAGAAAGTTGGCATTGAGCCATCTTCTGATGAGAAGATATGGAGATAAAATCATATTTTTTCAAAAATTTGTATATGGCATAAAAACTTTGATACCAATCGCGATAGGTTTCACAAAATACAGTGCTTTTAAATTTAACACTTTAAATGTCATCTCAGCAGCTCTATGGAGTCTAATAGTCGCATTTGTCAGCTATAAAGCAGGGGAAACCTTGATGAGTGCAAGTAAATATATAGCATCAAACCCTTGGCTAGCACCTTTGATACTCATATCACTTTTAGGTCTATTATGGCTCTACATGCAACTAGCAACAAAAAAGAAAAAAAGAGTGGGCTAAAGGGCTCCACTCTCTTTGAGGCTATAGACTCTCTTTTATCTCTATACTTTCTATCTTATCACCTTGTTGTATGGCATCAAGCACTTTCATGCTCTCTTCATCGCCATCTTCTATGCCGCCAAATACCGTATGAACACCATCTAGGTGAGGTAAATTATCATAGCAGATGAAAAACTGGCTTCCGCCCGTGTCTCTTCCCGCATGAGCCATAGATAGTTTGCCTTTTGAGTGTTTACTTGTTTGGTTATCACATTCACAAGCTATGCTCCAACCTGGTCCACCTGTGCCAGTTCCAAGTGGGCAACCGCCTTGTGCAACAAACCCTGGTATGACTCTATGAAAATTCAATCCATTATAAAAACCATCATTTACTAAACTAGCAAAGTTTGCCACAGTATTCGGAGTCTCTTGCGGGTAAAGTTTCACTTTCATTTCACCATCTTTTGTTTTTATAACAGCCCATTGAAACTTATTTAGCTCTTCAGGTGTGTAATCGTATGTTTTTAAACTCATTGTTTTTTCCTTTTTTGTAGTTTTTTGAAGTAGGATTATATCTAAAGTAGTGTTAATTTTCCATTTTTTACTTCATACGATTTAGTTGCGATTTTTCTACAATCATCAATCTCATGAGTTACCATCAGTGTACATATATCTTTTGTTTTTGTTATATTTTGTACAAGTTGGAGCATATTGTCTCTAGTGTCAAAGTCAAGTCCGCTAAAGGGTTCATCAAGTAAAAGTATCGGTTTGTCTCTTAGGAGTGATCTAGCAAGTGCTACTCTTTGTTGTTGACCTCCTGAGAGAGTTAAAGCTTTTTTATCTTCAAAGCCTTTTAATCCAACTTCTTCTAAAATTTGTCTTACTTTTTGTAAGTCGCTTTTTTGGGAAGAGTCATTTATACCTAAAAGTATATTTCTTTTTACACTTAAGTGCTCAAAAAGGTTATAGTTTTGGAAAAGTATGGTTATCGGTCTCTTTTCAGGTGGAAGATCACCCAAATATTTTCCATCAAAAGTTATCGTGCCACTAGTAGGTTTTAGAAAACCTGCTATCAAATCAAGTAGAGTAGATTTTCCGTTACCACTTGCACCGGTGATTCCTACTATCTCACCCCTTTTAGCATCTAGTGAAAAGTTATACTCGTTTTCATTTTTATAGTTATAAATCAGTTTGTCAATTTTTAACAAAACGGTCTCCTTTGAAGAGTTTCGGCACAAATATAAAGACACTCAAAACAAGCACGAGCAGTATAAGTGCTACCCCTGAAGCGTCACTATTTTTATATGAGCCCATGAGTCCATACAGATACCAAGGAAGCGTAGAAAAGTCTTGATTTCCAAAGAGCGATATAACTCCTAAATCTCCAAGTGAAAGGCAAAAAGACAGAGCCAAAACATAGCCTATAGACTCTTTCAGATATGGCCATTCGCAATATTTCCACCTCTCATAACCACTTATACCCAAACTAAAACAGAGTTTATCATATCTTTTTGCGGTCTTTAGTATCGAAGGATACAAAACCGAGAGAGAGAAGGGTAGAGACATCAGTATATTTGCACTCAAAAGTGCAAATGTTGCCCAAAAGTTTGCAGGAGCCAAAAATCTTTGCGAAAGAAGAAAAAAACCAAGTCCCAAGACAAGCGATGGGATAGCAAGATACAAAGTGCCTGAAAATGAGATAAGAAATGCTAGTAATTTTCCTATGCCACTTTTTGGTATGCGATAATGTAGGGCAAAATTTCTCTTTGAATTGGCAAGAAAGAGTGTAAAAAAAACTGTGATAACAGAAGATATGGAAGCGATGATGATACTAGTAGAAAAAGACTTCATAAAGACAACTGATTTGAAGATACGGGTAAAATCAGCAGTTATGCCGTCATGAAATATAGCAACTAAAGGCAATATAAAAAAGAGACCAGATATAAAGATGGTAATCTTTTGCAATACTCTCACACCAAAAGCATCCCTCCAAGGTATGATGGACTCTTGTATTTTTATATTTGAAACGCTTGTTTTTAGGCTAGAAGAGAAGATGACAAAAATCACCGATATGCTAAGTTGCACAAATGCCAACTCCAGAGCAAAAGATATATCAAAATCAAGCTTTACCGCTTCATAGATGGCAACTTCTAGCGTATTGTAGCTTGGATTTCCCCCTAAAATCAAAACTATGGCAAAAGAGGTAAAACAGAGTAAAAATATGGTAGAAGAGATACTAAAAAGTGTAGATTTTATAGCAGGAAACTCTATAACTACAAATCTCTTAAAAGTAGAAAAGCCCAAGCTTTTTGCGAGTTTGTACCTCTCTTTTGGTATAGATTCAAAACTATGCAAAAGTCCCCTCGCTGCAAATGAAGCATTTAAGTAAGTGTGAGCTATCAATATACCGCTAAGTCCATACAGAAAACCCTCAAACGAGTGATGAAATAGATAGTTGGAGAGGTGATTTAACCAGCCATTTCTTCCTAAAATTGTGATAAGTCCAAATACTACGATGATGGTCGGTAATACCAAAGAAGAGGAGAAAAGGGCGATAAGAAGAGAACGAGAGAAAAATCTAGGCTGATGAGCTAAACTCCAAGCTAGAAGTGTACCTAAAAGAGCTGAAAATAGAGTCGAAAGTGTGGCTTGAAAAAGAGTAAACTTTAAAAGCCCTATGACTCTTTGGTTGAGTGCTCCAAAGATTGTCGTATTTGCATCTGTCGCACCAAAAAGAGTGAGAAAGAGCAAAACTGCAAGTGTAAGCAGAGCAAAAGAGACAAAAAGCCCCGGTATGAGCGAGCCTTTAAATCTCCAATACTCTTTTAACATCTATCTAGCTAATGCTTTTAGCCACTCGTTGATGTACGCTTTTCGATTTTTTTCTACTGTTTTACCGTTTAATAAAATCATTTTTGAAGGCACATATATAGAGCTAAAACCCTTTGGCATGCCTTTTTTGGTTTTGACAACGGAATATGACC
>JALVAU010000002.1 GCA_027011025.1 Campylobacteraceae bacterium
GAAGAGAGATTAAAAAACAGGAACTCAAGGTTGATATTGATATAGCGATAAAAGAGATAAGCCTAGGTATAAACAGACTTTTCAAAGAGAGTTGCTTTGAGATAGACGATATAAAAGTTTCAAAACATAATGATGATACGATCTTACTTGAATTTAGCGGAGTAGATGCAGCATTGCTTATCGGAAAAGAGGGCTATAGATACAAAGCACTTTCATACTTCCTATATAATTGGATAAATATAAAATATGGCGCAAATGTTCGTCTTGAAATTGCAGAATTTTTAAAGAACCAAGAAGAGATGATAGGAAAATATTTAGTTCCTGTGATCGACAGAGTTAGAAGTGGCGGTAGAGGGCAGACAAAAACCCTAGATGGTGTTCTTATAAAAATAGCACTCGAGAAGCTTAGAAATGAGTTTCCTGAAAAATATGTCGGTATAAAATCAGCAAGAAGCGGGGGAAGATTTATCGTCATCAACGACTTTAATAGGAAAACAAAATAGATACTATAGCAGCTATAGCAACAGCCCACGGTATAGGCTCTGTCTCTATAGTCAGAGTTAGTGGGCAAGACTCTCTTAAGATAGCAAAAAAACTCACAAAAAAAGATAATTTTACCCCGAGAAAAGCATATTTGCTGACTCTATACAATGACTCAAATGAGGTTATAGATGAAGCTATTGTTGTCTATTTCAAAAATCCACACTCTTTTAGCGGTGAGGATATCGTAGAGTTTCAATGTCATGGTGGTTTGATAGTTGCAGATATGGTTTTAAACGCGGTATTGAGCTTTGGTGCAAGAGTTGCAAATCCCGGTGAATTTTCCAAAAGAGCATTTTTGAACGGTAAAATTGATTTAACAAAAGCTGAAGCAATAGCTAAACTGATCGAAACAAAAAGCGAAGATGCGGCAAAAATTTTAGCTAGACAGCTTAAGGGTGAACTGCAGGAATTTGTTGATAAGATCAGGGATGACTTGGTAGAGATTTTAGCTTTCGTAGAGGTAAATATAGATTATGCCGAAGAAGACTTGCCAAAAAATTTACTACAACAGATAGAAAATAGACTCGATAATATGTATGATTTACTTAAAAATACTTATGAAAGTTCACAACGAAGAGAGGGTTTGATAGAGGGTTTTAGGGTGGCAATCATTGGAAAACCAAATGTTGGTAAAAGCTCACTTTTAAACTCTTTTTTGAATTATGATAGAGCTATAATAAGTGAAATAGCAGGGACAACAAGAGATACCATAGAAGAAGAGGTTCGTATAGGAACACATCTTATAAAGATAGTAGATACAGCCGGAATCAGAGATTCAAGTGATGAGATTGAGAAGATAGGCATACAAAGATCAAAAGATGCTATAGATTTGAGTGATATAGTTATAGCTATATTTGACAACTCAAGGGTATGTGATGATGAAGACAGAGAGATTTTAGATATATTAAAAGAGTATCAAGAAGACAAGAGTATTATAAAAGTGTTAAATAAGATAGATTTGGATAGAAGATTTGACTCTAGGGTTTTAAATGATGCTTTAGAGATATCTTGCAAAGAAGATATAAGAGCGCTTATCTCAAAATTGAAAGAGATATTAGATGCCACAAATATGGATGATTCTCTTCTTTTGACCTCAAAAAGGCAAATGAGCGCCATAAAGTCTTCGTTTATGGAGATAAGAGCAAGCAAAGAGGTTTTAAATGAAGGAGAATTAGAAATTTTCGCCTTTCATATAAACGAAGCTTTACGATATATATCCTCTATAAGTAAAAATTTTGATAGAGATGAGATACTAGACAAGATGTTTGGTAGCTTTTGTTTGGGAAAATAGAGGTGAAGTAAAAAGTGGATAAAAGAGTAAAAAAATTTGATCTCTTTAAGGAAAATCTTTCAAAACAGTTGAAGCCAAAGAGAAGTTGGTGGAGTTTGGTTGGTATCGTTTTCTTCTTTTTTGTCCCCGAGGTTGTAGCTTTTTTTTGGGGAGATAAAATCATATCTTACTCTGATCTGATGCAAAAACAGACAGATGACTATCTAATGCAAAAGTTCTTTGAGACTTTAAAAATGTTCGGTGAAAATAGTATATTTAATATCATAATAGGCATAGGTTTAGTATTGTGGTTTTTTCACGAGAGAAATAAAACTTAAATTTATAAAATAAAAATATTATTAACAAGTGATTTAGTGAATGTTGCTATACTTTCTTATATTAAATATAAGGAAAGAGTATGCAATTTTTATTGGGTTTTTTAGTAGGTGTGGTTATTACGGGCGTTTTGATTTGGAAAGTGATGCCAAAAATGATGTCTATAACAAAAAAGAGTAATCTTAATTTTGAAGATACAGTAGAGGCTGTGCAAAAAGAGGCAAAAGCTTTGGGTTGGAATGCCCCACATGTATATAATATGCAACAATCTTTTACAAAAGCCGGCTATGAAAATGTTGAAAAGATGAAAGTAGTATCTTTAGGTCATGCAAAATATGCCTATAAAATAGTAAGAAATGATAAAGATAAAAATATACTAGGTTTTATGCCTTACCGTGCCGGAGTTTATGAAGATAAGAACGGTGATGTCTATATAACAGGAGCCAACATGGGTATCATGAGCAAGATGTTTGGTGGAAATGTAGAGAAGATTATGGGGGCATCTGCAAAAGATTTGGAAAAAGCTTTTGCAAAATTTTCAAGCTAAATTATAATTCAATACATCTTTAGCACTTTTTGAGTAGAATAGAGCAATTTATTTTATTAGGTTGTCAAAATGGAAAACTTAGAAGAAGTGTTAAAGAGTCATAAACTTACAAATGATGAATATCAAAATATCCTTAAAATCATGGGGCGAGAGCCAAATCTTTTGGAAATCAAGATATTCTCCTCTATGTGGAGTGAACACTGCTCCTATAAATCAAGTAAAAAATACTTAAACGGCTTTCCGACAAAAGCTCCATGGGTTATACAGGGTCCGGGAGAAAATGCCGGTGTTATAGATGTGGGAGATGGCATAGCAGCTGTCTTTAAGATGGAGAGCCATAATCACCCAAGTTTTATAGAGCCATACCAAGGAGCTGCCACTGGAGTGGGTGGAATCCTCAGAGATGTTTTCACTATGGGTGCAAGACCTGTGGCAAACATGAACTCACTTCGTTTTGGAAATGTAGTAAATAACGATAAAATATCAAAACATCAAAGATATTTGGTCAGAGGTGTAGTGGCTGGTATCGGTGACTATGGTAACTGTATGGGAGTTCCGACAATCGGCGGAGAGTGCTCTTTTGAAGAGTGCTACAATGGAAATATACTTGTAAATGCCTTTACTTTAGGGCTTGCAAAAACAGATGAGATTTTTTATGGATTGGCTGAGGGTATAGGTAACCCTGTCATATATGTGGGAAGCAAGACAGGTCGTGACGGACTTGGTGGTGCAGTTATGGCGAGTGATAGTTTTAGTGAAGAAAACAAGAGCTTGAGACCTACTGTGCAAGTTGGTGATCCATTTGCTGAGAAACTTCTGCTTGAGGCTTGTTTGGAGCTTTTTAAATATGATTATATAGTAGGTATCCAAGACATGGGAGCCGCAGGGCTTACAAGTAGCTCTTTTGAGATGGCGGGGCGAAGTGGAAGCGGTATGACGATGCACTTAGATAGAGTTCCTGCGAGAGAAGAGGGCATGGAGCCATTTGAGTTTATGCTTAGTGAATCTCAAGAGAGGATGTTGATTTGTGCTAAGAGTGGATATGAAGAGAAAGTTTTGGAGATATTCAGAAAGTGGGATTTAGATGCCGAAGTGATAGGAGAGGTGACAAATAGTGGAAATATGGAGCTGTTTTGGCATGGTGAGAGAGTAGCAGATATACCGGTTCTTCCTGTCGGTGAAGAGGCTCCTATATATGATAGACCTGTGAAAAAACCAATATACCTTGATGAGATAGCGAAAATCTCCATAAATGACTTTGAAAAAGTAAATAATCAAGAGGCATTTGAGAATCTTTTTGCTAGACCTGAAGTGGTCGATAAGTCGTGGATAAGCCAGCAGTATGACTCGATGGTGCAGACAAATACTATAAAAAATTCAGGTAGCCTAGATGCAAGTGCTATAAGGATAAAAGAGAGCGGAAAAGCACTATCCATGAGTAGTGATTGTAATCCTAGATACAACTATATCGACCCTTTTGGCGGAGCAGCGGCTGCGGTGATGGAGAGTGGCAGAAATGTTGCCATGAGTGGTGCTAGACCAAAGGCTATAACGGATTGTCTAAACTACGGAAATCCAGAAAATCCAGAGATAATGTGGCAATTTGCACAAGGTTGTTACGGTATCAAAGAGGCTTGTAAAGCTCTAAATACTCCGGTAGTCAGCGGAAATGTATCGCTTTACAATGAGACTGACGGTGAGGGTATCTATCCGACACCTGCTATCGCCATGGTTGGAGTTAATGATGACGCAAACAAGACACTTCCTAGTGCATTTCAAAATGAAAACACTCCTATATATCTCATAGGCGAGACAAAAAGTGATTTTGGTGGAAGTCTATATCTAAAAAAAGTTTATAAAAAAGTAGGCGGAATCTTACCTAAAATCGATTATGAGCAAGAGTTAAAACTATGGGAGTTGGTTATAGAGGCAAATAAAGAGGGTTTACTATATTGTGCTAAAGATGTAAATGTAGGAGGCCTTGCTATCGCACTTGCTAAGATGAGT
>JALVAU010000003.1 GCA_027011025.1 Campylobacteraceae bacterium
TACTACAGCAATTAATATATATTTTCCATCCATGCCATATTATAGCAAAAACTTCTTAGAAGTTTTTGCTATTTCCATAAACTATTTATAGTTTTTTATCCATCTTTCTATTTCTATAGGCTAAAGCTATAACGATAAATACAGTTGCAACGGTATAGTAAACAAATGTTGGAATCGGAACAGGATCTCCTGTTGCATACGAATGCATACCAGAGAGATAAAAATTGACTCCAAAATATGTCATTATAACTGAAGAGTATGCAAGTGTTGAGGCAACTGCAAAGGAGAAAGGAGTGGCAAGTTTTGGGATAAATCTAAAATGAACAACTGCCGCATAAACTAGAATAGATACTAATGCCCAAGTCTCTTTTGGATCCCAACCCCAATATCTTCCCCACGATTCATTTGCCCAGACTCCTCCTAGAAAGTTTCCAACAGTCAATAAACTCAGACCTAAAATCATAGACATTTCATTAATTCTTGTAGCCTCTATTATACTTCTGTCTATCTCTTTAGCCCTTTTTGTTGTTGAGCCCGGTTTTCTTATTATAAATAGTAGTAGAGTAAAAAAACCAAGAAGTGCCGTCAAGCCTAAAAATCCATAACTTGAAGTGATTACCGAGACATGAATATTAAGCCAGTATGATTTTAAAACAGGCACCAAAGTTGTCATTTGCGGATCCATCCAGCTTAGATGTGCCACAAAAAGGGTAACACCTGCTAGTATAGTAGTTAATGCCAATGCTATGACAGCCTGTCTAGAGAAAATTAGTCCTGATAAGATAATAGCCCATGCTATATAGATCATAGATTCATATCCATTGCTCCAAGGAGCATGCTCTGTGATAAACCATCTCATACCCAAGCCTGCCGTATGCACCGTAAATGCCAAAACAGTTAGCACAAAAAATATCTTTGTAACCAATTTTATATTTAGTGATGGCTTTGCCATTTTCCCAAAAATAAATAGTAAAAGAATCAAACCTGAAAGCAGATAAACAGGCATCAATCTTTGAAAAATCTTTGCTTTATTGAAAAATACTTCTGCTTTTATCTTACTTGGGCTTGGAATTATATCTGCTGCATATTGCTCTTGATACTTCTTGATACCATCAATCGCACTATTTGCATCACTCCAATCACCGGTAGTCAAACCTTTTTGAATACCGTCAAAATAAGTGGTTAAAATTTTTCTTACCTCTTTAACTTCATTTGGAGGAAATGTTTTGATTGCCTGCTCAGGTCCATACCACTTATGTGTCGGGTCATTTACTTTTGGAATCATCTTAAATATTTCACCGGTATATACCATATAGCAAATATTTAGTCTTTCATCAACTTTTAATACATCTTTATCAAATTTATTTCTATCTGAAGGTTTTTTTCTGCTTGCCTCTTCTGCATATCTTGCAAGTTTATAGCCAGAACTTCCTTTTGTTTTTCCAAAAAATTGGTTAAAGCTAGCATATTTTTCATCTTTACCCATGCCTATTATCTTCTTTAGAGTTGGGTGAAAAACTTTTATCAGTTTTTGAGTTTGCCACTCTTTAGGAGAAGCCATCATACCTAGAGTAACCTGATTTGGAGTTAAACCTTTATAGCTAAAACTTCTGTTTACTTTATTTAAGAAATTTTCACTGACGGTATCAATCGGCATTATCCTACCATCAGCACTCTGAACCAAGATTGTTCCGAAATACTCCGCACTTTTTTTATCATATTTCTTTAAAAAATCAAATGTAGCATCTGCTTGTAAATTTCCTACATGTAGAACACTAAATGTCAAAAACAGTGCTAACAATACAGATTTTACCTTGCTCGTATCTCTTTGAATCATATGGGCTAATTTTCTAAATCTGCTTTTTGGATTTAGTATATTTAAAAACAGTCCTAATGCCAATAAAAAGTATCCTATATATGTAGGCCATTTTCCCGGATCTTTATTTACTGATAAAATTGTTCCTAACTCATCTTGATCATAAGAGGATTGGAAAAATCTATATCCTCCATAATTTAACACATGATTCATGTATATCCTAAATGGCATATTTACACCCTTTGTTTTATCTATCACCTCTACCTCACTAGCATAAGACATAGGTGACATTGAGCCTGGATATCTATCTAGCTGAAACTCTATCAACTTAATAGCAAAAGGCAGTCTTACGATCTTACTACCCCACTCTAAACGAAAAGGAGTTCCTGCTATCATCACTTTTTTAGTAAATCCTTTTGAGCCTTTTCCTCGACCAAACATCGCAACTTCTTTTGTCTTGCCTTTATAAGAAACATCAACTATAACAGCTGAGAGTTTCATCCCTTTTCGTCCTTTAAACAGAGGATTTGTTTCACTTACAATTTTCTCTTTTGCACTCTTTAGCATCTGCCTAGGGGCTATGTTTACTTTACCAATAGTATAAAGTTTTCCTGTTGTAAACTCATACTCTTTGTTTGCCTCAAATTGTCCTTTTTTATTTGCAACCATTTGAAACCAACTGATTGGAGCTTGTGATTTTATATAAAATTTTCCATCTTTTACTCTTATGTTTACAATATTTTTGCTTGTAGGTGTTGTTTTTCTATCAAATGTTATGATATTATCGCCTGCAATATAAACTTGTCCCTCTTTTAAAGTGATATTCTCCGGTGATCCCCCAGCACTGACTAACATAGTAATTGCCGGCTTTCCATTTGGATCACTTACTAGTTTGGTAACGGCATTTGGTACAAACTCTTTAAATTTTATATCTGCCTTGTCACCTGCAACATCTAGTTTTATATCAAATTTATTATTTCCTACACTAGAGAGAAGTTTTTTAAGTGCCACTTTATACTCTTTGTCGCCCTTTATAGCACTTACACTCACATAAGAGTCACTAGAGATCATCCTGTTTTCAGTATCTCCATTTCTTATGTGTAAAATACCCTCATATCCAAAATATCTGGTAATTCCAGCCCCTAAAAGTATAACAATCAAGCCTATATGAAACAGAAATGCCGGAAGTTTATCTTTCTTGTACATTTTGTACTTGTAAATATTATAGATTAGTTGAATTCCAAGGAGTATCTGGATAGCTTCAAACCACCAAGAAGTATAAATAACAGCCCATGCTGCCTCAGTACCAAAATCATTTTCTACAAATGTGGCAACACCGCTGGCTATACCAAATAAAAATAGAAAAAGAACTGCTGCTTTCATAGAAAGTAGTGTTTTGAGAAGTTTGCTCATAGAATCCCCTATAATAAAATATAGGGAATTCTAACGAATGAAAGTAAATATTATATTAATCTAACCGCCTAAGTATTTTTGTCTGATAGTATCATCACCTATCAACTCTTTAGCATCTCCGCTCATAGCAATTTGTCCATTTTCGAGTACATATGCACGATCAGATATATTTAGTGCAGCATAAGCATTTTGCTCGACCAAAAGAATAGTAATCCCCTCATCTCTAAGTCTTGTTATAGTCTCAAAAACTTCTCCAACAATCTTTGGTGCTAGTCCGAGACTAGGCTCATCTAGCATCAAAAGTTTTGGCTCGCTCATCAATGCTCTAGCAATCGCAAGCATCTGCTGTTCACCGCCACTTAGAGTTCCAGCCATCTGGGCTTTTTTCTCCCCTATTCTTGGAAAGAGTTTATACATTTCATCTTTTAAATGCTCATAATTTTCATCATTATTAAAAGCACCCATACGAAGATTTTCTTCAACGCTGAGATTTATAAAGACTCTTCTGCCTTCAGGCACAAGAGCAAGTCCTTTTTGCACTAGAGTATGGGTTTTATGATTTTTTGTATCATATCCACCAAAAACTATCTCACCTTTTCTTTTTATGCTATTCAAAAGTGCGCCTAGAGTTGATGTTTTTCCTGCACCATTTGCACCAATCAGTGAGATAATTTCACCCTCTTTTACTTCAAAATCTATACCTCTTACAGCAGCAATTACACCATAATATACTTCTAAATTTTTTACTTTAAGCATGTTTAAAATCCCCCAAATATGCTGCAACAACTTTCTCATCCACTATAGCTTCGCTTGGTTTTCCCTCAAATATCTCTTCACCATAATCAAGAACCAAAACTTTATCACACATATTGTTTACAAATTTCATATCATGCTCAATCAGCAAGATAGTCAAGCCGTATTCATCTTTAATATTTTTGATAATTTGCGATAAGTCTTCTGTCTCATTTGGATTCATACCGGCTGCTGGCTCATCAAGCAGAAGAAGCTTTGGATTTGTTGCAAGTGCTCTTGCTATCTCAACTTTTCTTTGATTTCCGTAACTAAGTGAAGAGGCATTTGTGCTTGCATATTTGGCTATACCAAATCTTTCCAATATCTCCATAGCATCATTTTTTAGTTTTTTCTCGTAAAGAAAATATCTAGGAAGCCTTAGGATCGACTCAAAATAGGTATAATTTGCTTGATTATGAAATCCAATAAGAACATTATCAAGTACGCTCATACTTTTAAAAAGCCTTATATTTTGAAATGTTCTTGCAATTCCTCGCTGAACTATCATATTTGGTTTCAAGCCACTTAACTCTTCATGGTTAAATTTCACTTTTCCTTTTGTCTGTATATAGTTACCTGTTACGATATTAAAAAGCGTTGTTTTGCCTGCTCCATTTGGTCCAATCAATCCATAAATTTGTCCAGCTTCAACG
>JALVAU010000004.1 GCA_027011025.1 Campylobacteraceae bacterium
TATCTTTGCATCACCATAAGCCAGCTTTGTAGATGTTCTATCATAATCAATCTGTATAATATTTGCATTTGCATCTCTCAATATATCTGTCAAATACATTAAGGCTCCGGGTTTATCTATGAGTGTGATTAGAAGCTTCATCTTTCTGTGTGATTTAATAAGACCTTTTTCTATTATCACAGATATCATCCCAACATCTATATTTCCTCCACTTAATACTATGCCTATATTTTCATCTTTTTGAAAATCGAATTTTTTATGTAGCATAGCAGCCACACCTGTTGCTCCTGCACCCTCAACCACAATCTTTTGTTTCTCTAATAAAAATAAAACAGCACTAGCTATCTCTTCATCATCAACTACAATAATATCATCAACAGATTCTAATATATATTTTAGATTTTGCTCACTCACATCCCTGACTGCTATACCATCTGCTATAGTTCTGACTGATTTTGAATTTTGAATTTTTTTGGCTTTAAATGAGTTATACATAGCCGGTGCACCCTCGGAAACCACACCTATAACTCTTATTTCGGGATCTATCTGTTTTATGGCTGAAGATATGCCTGTTATCAAGCCTCCACCACCTATAGGTACAAGTATGGTATTTAGATTCTTTATCTCATCTATCATCTCTAAACCAACTGTCCCTTGACCTGCTATCACTTTTTTATCTTCAAAAGGATGTATAAAAGTCAAGTCATTATCTTTTGCATATTTAAGAGCATAAGCATAGGCTTCATCATAATTATCACCATGTAAAATTACCTCAGCTCCTAGAGCCTTAGTACCTGTCACTTTAAGTAATGGTGTAGCTTCAGGCATAATAATCACAGCTTTTATACCGAAATGTCTAGCGCTATATCCTACCCCTTGAGCATGGTTTCCCGCGCTCGCTGCCACTACTCCTGCTGCTTTTTCTTTGTCACTTAAAGATGCGATTTTATTAAATGCACCTCTTATCTTGTAAGCTCCGGTTAGCTGTAAGTTCTCTTTTTTTAGATATACATTGGCACTAACTCTCTCACTTAAAAGTGGAGCATAGACAAAAGGTGTCTTTGCTACTACATCACTTATCAATCTTCTAGCTTGTACTATTTCGCTTAACTCTATCACTTCATCAACCTTTGGTGCTCTATCTTTGAGCATCTGTTTTGCACAACCTTTAAGCCTGCTTTTTTTGCTCTCTCGCAAGCTTCATTATTTACTATGCCAAGCTGCAACCAAAACACCTTAACATCATCCCTTTTAAGCACCTCTTCAAGCAGACTATCTGCGATAGCAGGCTTTCTAAACATATCTACCATATCAACATGCTCTGTAACTTCACTTAGACTTCTATATACTTTCTCTCCTAGTATATACTCCTCTTTTGGATAAATAGGGATTATCTTATATCCTGCATTCTTTAGATATTTCCCAACCATATTGCTCTCTTTTTCTTCATTTGGAGAGAGTCCTATGATAGCTATGGTCTTTACATCTTGAAGAATTTGTTTAATCTCTTTAGCATCATTTGTGTTGATTGTTGGCATTGGACATTCCATGTTTTAACCCCTAATTTTTTCGTAGAATTATACCACTTTCTATATGATTTGTATATGGAAACTGATCAAACACGGCAAAATCTACTATCTCAAAATCTCTGCTTAATATACTTAGATCCCTCTTTAAAGTCTTGGGATTACAAGAGATGTATATGATATTTTCAAACTTAGATATGAACTCTAAACTTTTGGCATCTATACCGGATCTTGGCGGATCTGTGAAAACATGAGAAAAATTATACCCCTCCAAATCTATGTCTTTGAGCCTGTTAAATTCTCGCTCTTTTTTCATAGCACTTGTAAGCTCTTCTACGCTCATCCTCAAAAACTCTATATTGTTTACACTGTTTAATCCACAACTGTAACGAGCTGATTTGATAGATGTCTTAGATATTTCGGTTGCCAAAACTTTTCTAAAAGCTTTAGAGAGTGGTATCGTAAAATTTCCGTGTCCACAATACAACTCAAGCAAATCTTTAGGATCGTGTACATGTGAACACACCCAGGAAATCATCTTTTCGTTGACCAATCTATTGGGTTGCGAAAAACCACCCTCTATGATTTTATATCTATACTTTTCATCATCTACATGTAGAGTCTCAAATATAAAATCTTGATTTAGCACTCTCTTTATCTTTCTTGCTCTGCCTATGACAAAAATCCCAAATTTACTCTCTAGCCTCCTAGCTTCTTCCTCCCACTTTTCATCTATATGCCTATGATAGATAAGAGTGACAAGCACAGACTCCCTTGAGGAGAGAAACTCTATAGAGTAGAGCCTATTTCTAAGCTCACTATTATCCTCTATAAACTCTTTGAGTTTTGGCATCAAACGGTATATGCTCTCATCAACCTTAGGGCAGTTTTGAATCTTTAAAACCCCTTTGCCTTCTAGTTTGTGCATGGCATAGTCTATCTTGTCTCCATCGTGCCAAACTCTAAACTCTGCTCTACCTCTATAATGAGCATCTCTTGAGGTAAAAAATTCAAAATTTTCTATTCCAAACTCAAAAAACAGCTCTTTGATATACTCTTTTTTCTCTAAAACCTGCCTCTCATAATCCAAATCATAGAGTTTACAACTTCCACACTCCCCAAAATAATCACAATACATGCAAAACCAATTCTGAAGCGATACCTATAAGTCCACCAAAAAATCCACCCCAAACAACTAACCAGCCTAAATGCTCTTTAATAAAATCTTGCACTATCTCTTTTACAATTTTAGGTGTCAGTTCATCAAGTCTTTTATCTATCATATTTTCTATTGTTCTTAGCATATCTTCACTTAAGCCTGAATGTTTTATATAATTTTCAAGCCTAGAGGAAAACTCCTCGCTTTTAGAGATCTGCGATACTGAATCTTTTAGTTTATTTATAAAAGGCTCTTTCAGGGCAGAGAGTGCATTTTCTCCCCCAAACATACCGAGCATTCCTCCGAATGATGACTCCATAACTGTCTTTACAAGTGCATCATAAGCGGGAGTAAAATCACTCTGATCTATCACTTCACTTAGATCCAACTCTCTCTCTTTATGCTTGAAAAAATTGTCCAATTGCTCTTGTGTAAAAAATTGATTCATCATTAGGTTTTTGATAGAAGCCTTAAAAGACTCAAACCTAAGCTCTACTACACCTGAACCATAAAAAAAGGGAACTTTTTCAAATAACATATGGATTGCTATTTGGTTTGTGATAGCTCCAGAGAGTGCAAAAAGCCCAGCATACAAGACAACCCCTCTGTAAGGCTCTACTAAGAAAAATGAAACAGCAATAAGAAGAATTGAAACCAAATCCGTAGCTATACTTTTATTCATTTCAAAGCCTCCAAAATATTAAGATTTCGGTCGAAATGGTTTTATAACCTCTTCATTACACTCTAAATATGGACCTTCAAGCAAATCTATACAGTATGGGACTGCTGGAAAAACTGCATCCAAACACTCTCTTATGGATTTTGGTTTTCCGGGTAGATTTATGATGAGGCTCTTACCTCTTATGCCGGCAGTTTGGCGAGAAAGTATAGCAGTCGGAACATATTTTAGACTCACTTGTCTCATCAATTCACCAAATCCAGGCATCATCTTTTCGCACACTGCCTCAGTAGCTTCAGGTGTTATATCTCTTTTAGCCGGTCCTGTTCCACCAGTCGTAACTATCAGACAACACTCCTGTTCATCAGCCATATTTTTCAAAGCCTCCTCTATGAGAGCCTGGTCATCTGCTATCACTTCATAGACACTCTCCCACTCACTAGTAAGATAATCATTCATAGTGTCTATGATAGCTTTCCCCGACAAATCCTCATAAATGCCCGCACTTGCCCTATCTGACATCGTTAAGATTCCTATTTTTATACTCATTTTATCCTCTTTGTAATTTTTTTGAAATTATACCTTTTTTTACCTAATTCTATTTTGTCTTGATAATAAAAAATTACCACAACACAAGCGGCACTTATCTATGATATAATAATGTAACAATATGGAGGATTGAAATTGAGTAGGTTTATATCAAAAAATGTTCTATATCTTATTTTAGCTGTATTTACTCTTGCTATGTCTATACAAACCATCATGACAGTTTGGAGAAACAAACAAGAACAACACAAAATGGCCTTACAATATAGTCAACTTCTATCTGGTTATGCCATGATCAACAGAAACTACTATCAACATTTATACCTTAACAAAACAATACCTCTAACAAAAAATACCTTAAATGGTCTTCCTGCATATAGTTCATCAATCATAGCCAAAAAATTTTCCAAAGCAAATATTGATAATATAGAGATAAGGACGGTATCAGACACACCAAGAAACAGAACAAATATGGCTGATAATTATGAGATGAAAGCGATACAGAGCTTCGAAGCAGATAAAAATAAAAAAATCTTTTTTAAGGATTTTAAAGATTTTTATCAATATGCAACTCCTCTTAAAATCACCAAATCTTGCCTCAAATGCCATGGAAAGATAAGTGATGCACCAAAGTTTATCCAAGAAAATTATAAAAAAGCATATGGATATAAAATTGGTGATATAAGGGGAATTATGAGTATAAAAATTCCTAAATCTACAATAGAAAGATATTTTAACTCCACCTTATAT
>JALVAU010000005.1 GCA_027011025.1 Campylobacteraceae bacterium
TGCGTCAGTTCCTATCATTGTTATTGGTACCTGTCCGCTGATAACAACCATAGGTATAGAGTCTATATAGGCATTTGCCAAACCTGTAACTGCATTTGTAAATCCAGGTCCACTAGTCACAAAAGCAACCCCAACATCTCCACTAGCCCTGGCATATCCATCTGCTGCATGTATGGCGGCTTGTTCATGTCTTGTCAATATATGCTCAAAATCATTTTGTTTATAAACTTCATCATAAACATTCATAATTGCACCACCAGGATAGCCAAAGACAACTTTAACATTCTCCCTTCGTAGCGCTTCGATAACCATCTGGGAACCGTTTAAGTCCATGACATCTCCTTTCATATTTGTTTTGTTTGTAAAAAGGCAATTATTATATCTAAAAAAACTTTAAGAGCACCTCTAATAACCCTATACACTATTACTACACCAAATAATATCCCAAATATTTGAGAGAACGAGATGTGGTGAGATGTGCACAAAAAAATATGCAGTACTAGCCTTAGCTAATTCAAAGATTTTTTTGTGTGCAGATTGCCACATCTCGTTCTCTCAAATATTTGGGATATTATTTGGTGGAGTAATAATAGGAAATTTTAGCACATTGAGAGTGCAACACCCTCTCTTAGTCCATCATCAATCACAATAGAGCTATTAAAACCTATTTGTTTCATCAAACTTACTACTATCAATATACCGGTCTTAATCAACTCACTTCTTCCAACACCACAATACCTCTCTTGCTCAGCTTTTCTCATAGAGAGTATCATCTCTAATGCCTTTATATAATCCTCTACATGTAGAGTTTTTCCATTTATCTTTTCGTGGTTATATGATTTATAGTCCATGCCGCCAAGAAATGCACAAACTGTTGTAGGAGTACCGGCTGTTGCCACTAAAAAACCTGCTTTTTTTTGATCAGCAAACTTCACTAAAGGTTTTAGCTCCTTCTCAATACCTTTCTTTAAGTTATCCTTATATCTCTCAGAAACATTTAAAATTCCAAATGGAAAACTTTTTGTTTCTATCTTATCACCTCTTATATAGCTAAGCTCTGTAGAGCCTCCCCCTAAATCGAAAAGTGCAAAATCATCACCTTTTATGCCTAGGTTTTGAAGTGATGATTTAACTCCAAGTATCGTATATTTTGCCTCTGCTTTACCATCTATAATCTCAAAATTTAAATTAAACCTAGCTCTTATCTCCTCTATAACATCTTGTGAATTTCTTGCAACTCTAAGAGCTTCTGTTGCTATGCACTTTGTTTTGTCATTTTTAAAATCTATGATTTTTGAAGCATCATTTAGGGCATTTAAGATATTTTGTATAGACTCTTTACTTATTATCCCACTTTTTTGTAGGTTTTTGCCTGTCTTTACAATTCTCTCAAACTCTTTGACTCTCTTTTTTGTTTTGCAGTCGATTTGCACTATTCTTATGGTGTTTGAGCCTAAATCACAACCTATCATTTGATTTTATCCTCCTTATAAAAAGTCCACTTAATATCAAAATCAATGCTATAACTGCATTTGCACTTGGTATCTTAGAGAAAAATAACCAAGTCCAAAATATAGCAAAAATTGGTATCAAGTAAGCAACTTGAGACATAAATTGTACTCCAACTCTTTGTACCATTTTAACTCTAAATAGTGAAGCGATAGCTGTTGGAACAATAGCAAGATATAGCACTAAAAAAACAGATGTATAAGTAAAATGTACTCTATAAAGATCTTCAAAAAATAGAAATGGAGTCATAAACAGTGTTGCGATGAGTAACATGGAGGTAGAACATACTATTGTATTTAAGTGAGCAATTTTTCTAATTAACAATCCAGAACCTATATAGCCAAGAGTAGCACAAAATACAGCAATTTCACCATAAACAGCGTCTATATTTTGACTTGCTATATCTCCTCCTACCAAGACAAAAACCCCTCCAAACCCCAATACAACACTTAAGAGTTTAAAAAGTGAAAATTTTTCATCGTTTGTGATAAAGTGTGATGACACAAGAGCAACAAAAGGACCCGTAGAGAGCATTATGGCAGCTGTGCTTCCGTTTATGAACTGTTGTCCCCAACTTATGAGAAAAAAGGGTATAGCATTGTTTATAACTCCTGCTATAGTTAAAATTATCCAAACATTTTTATCTCTAGGAAAAGGCAGTTTTTTATAATATACAACAAAAAGCAAAAATAGAGTCGCAAAACCTATCCTGCCATACGCCAATATAAAAGGTGACATATTTTTTATCGCCACATCTATAGCCAAAAATGAACTACCCCAAATTGCAGAAAGTATCAAGAGTTGAAAATAGTCAAATCTCTTTGGTTGTTGGATTGATTGCATATCTAAAAATCCTATATTTAACTTATGTATTATATCCAATATTTAAGCAATCTACTGATAAAATATGAGATTGAAAATTAAGCAGGAGGTTAGAGATATGTTTTTAGGTGTAAACATCGACCATATTGCAGTCCTACGGGAAGCTAGAAAGATAAATGATCCCGATCCACTTGATGCTGTTTCCATAGTTAAGAGAGCAGGAGCGGATCAAATCACGATACACTTAAGGGAAGACAGAAGACACATAGATGATAATGATGCAAAAAGAATCATAGAAAATTCACAACTTCCAGTCAATCTCGAATGTGCTATAGATAAAGAAGTTATCAAAAAGGTGATAGAACTCCAACCATACCGCGCTACAATAGTACCTGAAAAAAGAGAAGAGGTAACAACAGAGGGTGGGCTTGATGTTGCTAAAAATTTTCAAAACCTTAAAGAGGTGACAGAAGAACTACATGCAAATGGCATAGAAGTCTCTCTTTTTATAGACCCTGATCCGAAAATCACTAAACTTTCTAGTGAAATTGGTGTCGATTGGGTAGAGCTACATACAGGATTGTACTCAAATATCTATGCTATGCTCTTCTCCAATCTCGGATACACAAAACACAGTATCAATGAACTAGAACTAAGTAGGGCAGAACTAAAAGAGTTGTTAAGAAAATCGATAAAAGAGTTAGAGGATATCACAGCATATGCCAACTCCTTAAATCTTAAAGTAGCTGCCGGACATGGACTCAACTACCATAATGTAAAAGAGATTTGCAAGATAGATGGAATTATTGAACTAAATATCGGACAGTGCATCATAGCAAGATCTGTATTTACAGGTCTGAAACAAGCCGTAGTGGATATGCTAGAGCTACTCAAATGAAACCAAAAATAGCCATAAGCATAGGTGATATAAACGGAGTTGGGCTCGAGATCGCATTAAGGGCACATGAGGAGATAAGCAAAATTTGTAAACCTGTTTACTGCATCAACGAGACTATGTTAGCGTGGGGAAGTGCCATGCTCGGTATCGATATACCTAAAAAATTTAAAACCAAAGAGTGTGGTGATGTTTTTGAAATACTTCCGGGAGTGAGTACCAAGGAGGCAGGGGAATTATCTTTTGATTCATTTATCACAGCAATTGCTCTCGCAAAAAGCAAAAAAGTTTCAGCCATAGTAACTCTACCTATAAATAAATCCTCTTGGGCAAAAGCGGGCATAAAATACAAAGGTCATACAGATGCACTTAGTGATTTGCTTGAGTGTAAAACAACTATGATGCTTGGGTGCGAAAAGATGTATGTTATGCTTTTTACTCACCACATACCTCTAAAAGATGTAAGTTCAAAAATTACTTCAAAAAAACTATTAAAATTTCTTTTGGATATGTCAAAATACATAGATAGTGATAAAATAGCTGTATTAGGACTAAACCCGCATGCAGGAGACGATGGAGTCATAGGGGATGAAGATATAGAGATAAAAAAAGCAATCCAAAAAGCAAATAAAATTCTAGCAAAAGAGTTATTTAAAGGACCACTTGTGCCAGATACTGCCTTCAGTGAAGAAAATAGAAAAATTTACAACTATTTTATCTGCATGTATCACGACCAAGGTTTGATACCGCTAAAAGCTCTATATTTCTATGACAGTATCAATATCACACTAAACAATAGCATAATAAGAACTTCCGTTGACCACGGAACAGCTTTTGATATAGCTTATAAAAACAGAGATATATCTCTACTTAGCTATATAAATGCTGTTAAAAAGTCATTAAATAGTTACAATATATAATAACTAAAAAAAATTTGTAAGAATAATTTTACCATACTTGCATTACAATTGAAATGTTTTAAATACCAACATTAAGGTCTTTAAGATGTCTAAAGTTGTTTTACTGGTTTTCTTTTTTCTTTTTTCTCATGCAAATGAAGTTGTAAATTTACAGCTTAAGTGGAAAAATTCTTTTCAATTTGCCGGCTTTTACATGGCAAAAGAGAAGAACTATTATAGAGATTTGGGATTAGATATAAATATAATAGAAAACAAACAAAACACTTATGTATTAGAAGATGTCTTAAATAAAGAAGCTACCTATGGCATAGCAGACAGTTCACTTTTTTACTGGGCACTAAAGGGAAAAAAGATAAAGATTTTGATGCCTATCTTGGAAAATTCTCCAATAGCCCTAATAACAACAGATACTTCAGTTAAAAAATTAAATGATATAGCAAATAAACATATAGCAACCGAAAAAAACAGTCTGCAAAATCCATCAATTATGGCAATGTTAAAA
>JALVAU010000006.1 GCA_027011025.1 Campylobacteraceae bacterium
AAAATAAAACAACTTATAAAGCAACTTGAATACAAGGTTCGCTTTAGAACAAAGCAACTATTAGAGCAAAAAGGTGTTTTTGAGACACTTTTTAATAAATCTCATGATGGAATCTTGCTGACAAAACATAAGAAGATTATTGATTGTAACAAATCAATGTACAGTATGTATGGTTATGGAAAGAAAGAGGATTTCATAAATATAAAAGCTTCATCTCTTTTCCCAAAATTTCAAGAAGACGGAAGAGACTCAATGGAAAAACTAGAAGAATTTATAGAAGTTGCAAGAGAAAAAGGTTTTAATGAATTTGAGTTTTTGGCAAAAAGAGTTGATGGGCAAGAGTTTTGGATAGATATAACTATAACAAAGATAATTCTTGATGGAATTTCAATAGGCTACTTTGTCTTTAAAGATATTGATAAAAGAAAAAAAATAGAAAAAGATTTTAAAATTCAACAAGAGAAGCTCTTCTTCCAAGCAAGGCATGACTCTTTAACATCTTTACCGAATCGAATGCTGCTTATGGATAGACTGCACCAAAGCATAAAAAGAGTAGATAGAAACGGTGGAATTTTTGCTGTTGTATTTTTAGATATAGATAATTTTAAAATGATAAATGATGTTTTTGGTCATGATATAGGGGATTTGCTATTGATTGAGATAGCTTCAATTTTAAGATCCTTTACAAGAATCACAGATATAGTCTCGAGATTTGGTGGAGATGAGTTTGTGTTGGTATTAGATGATTTAAACAAAATTGATGATAGTTCTAGAATTTTACAAAAAATAATGGATAGATTTCAAGAACCTTTTATCTTGCAGGGTAATCCGTTTGATATCACTTTTAGTGTGGGAGTTTCAATCTATCCAAATAGTGCAGCAAATGAAGAAGAATTATTAAAATTTGCAGATATGGCCATGTATAGAGCAAAAGAGAGTGGTAAAAATAGATATATGTACTATGATGAGAGTATGAATACAGATATATTAAAGCATATCAAAATAGAGCAGGATATAAAAAGAGGTATCAAAAATGATGAGTTTATACTCTATTTTCAGCCTCAATATGAAGTAGGAACATATAAGATATTGGGTTTTGAGGCATTGGTAAGATGGCAACATCCACAATATGGTCTTAAATATCCGGACTATTTTATACAGATTGCAGAAAACAGTAGTTTGATAATTCCTCTTGGAGAATTAATCTCTAAAAAAGCTATAGAGCAGATATCAAAATGGTATAAAGAGGGTTTGAATCCCGGAATAGTCTCTATAAATTTCACTTCAAAACAGCTTGAGCACAAGAGTTTTTTTGATACTTTAAGTGCCTATATGCAAGAGTATGATTGTAAGCCTAGGTGGATAGAAGCTGAACTGATAGAGAGATATGTGATGAGCGATACAAAAAAAACATCTAAGATATTAGAAAAATTTAAAGAGTTGGGAGTGGATGTCTCTATTGATGATTTTGGTACGGGTTACTCTTCGCTAAGCTACTTGAAACATTTGGAAATTTCTAAATTAAAGATTGATAAAGCATTTATAGATGATATCTCAAATGACAAGAGAGACAGAGCCATAGCAAAGAGTATAATCGATCTATCCCGTGGTTTGGATTTAAAAGTTTTGGCTGAGGGTGTTGAGACAAAAGAGCAGTACGATATACTAAAAGATATGGGCTGTGAGATTATACAAGGGTATTATTTTTCAAAACCGATATCTAGCGATGACGCAAGAAATTTATTGCTAAAAAAACGATAAGAGATAGAGCAGCTACGAGTATGATACTTGCACCAGAAGTAAGATCGTAAATATATGAAAAATACAATCCTACAAGAGTAAAACACACAGATAAAAGTGCTGATATAGACATCATACCTCCAAGTGTAGAGGAGAGTTTCTCTGCTATATATACAGGTATGGTCAAGAGTGCTATGACTAAGATAAGTCCGACAATTTTGATAGATACAACAACCGTAAGTGCCGATAAAACTAAAATAAGTGTATAAAAGGACTTTACATGTACCCCCCTTAGAGAGGCATATTCGCTATCATAAGATACTGCTAATATATCTCTATACCAAAATATAGTGATAAAAAGAATAATCAGAAGCAGTATAGATATGAAAAGCAGATCATCTCTGCTGACTGCGAGAATAGAGCCAAAAAGATAACTCATCAAATCAACATTATATCCAGGTGTCAAATCGATAAACAGAACTCCTATCGCCATACCGACTGCCCAGATTAGGCCTATGAAAGTATCTATCCGGTTTTTTTGCTTTAGGCTGATAGAGGCTAAAATCAGAGCCGCTCCAACAGCAAATACAGATGCTCCAAAGAAGATAGGAAGGCCAAAATATATCGCCATACCTATTCCGCCATAAGAGGTATGTGCTATGCCACCGGCTAAAAAGACCATCCGATTTACTACTATCAAGGAGCCAATTATACCTGCGCAGATACTAATCAACACACCGGCAATCAGTGCATTTTGTATGAAGCTATATGATAGTGCCTCTAGCATGAACACCCTTTTTGAACTTTGCTTCCAAGTAGATTTAAGAGTTCTACTTCACAAAAATGTTCATCCTTAGATTTAAATCTATTTTGATTTATCCCTATATCATGAAGAACAAGAGTTCTATTTATATATGCTACTTTTGAGGCATACTCAAGTATAATTGATATATCATGACTCACAACTACTACTGTTATATCCTCGTTGAGTATCTTTAAAAGTTCATATACCTCTTTTTGTCCTTTTGCATCTATACTCGAAGTTGGTTCGTCTAGTAGTAGTATTTGAGGGTTTGTAAAGAGGGCACGAGCAATCATAACTCTTTGTCTTTGACCACCAGAGAGGGATCCTATCTTATTTTTTGCAAACTTTTTCATGCCCACTTTTTGAAGAACTTCGTAAGCTTTAGAGATTTCGTCTTTGCTGTAACCAAAAAGAACTCTTTTTTTATTTGTATGTCCCATCAAAACAACCTCAAAGACCCTGATGGGAAAATCAATATTTACATTGGTATTTTGTGGCACATATCCAATTTTGTTTAAGCATGACGAGGAGTTTTTGCCCTCTATCTCAATACTTCCTTCTTGGATCTTGTTTATGCCTAAGATTAACTTTAAAAGTGTAGATTTGCCCCCACCATTTGGACCGATAATGGCTAAAAAATCTTTTTTGTTTATGCTTAGATTGATATTTTCAAGTGCTTTTTGTTTTTCATAGGCAAAGTAGAGGTTTTTTATCTCAAGTATGGGACTCATTGTGCGATAGCTTTTGCGAAATTGATAAGATTCTCTTCCCATTTTGGATTTAGCGGAGTTGCCTTTATGACTCTTATATTTAACTCTTTTGCTAATTGTTTTGCTATTTTATCAGAAAATTCAGGTTGGGTAAATATGGCTTTTACCCCCTCTTTTTTAGCAATTTTGATGATTTTTATCATGCTCTTTGGTTTTATGGTTTTTCCCTCTATCTCTATCGGTAGTTGAGTTAAATGATACTCATTTGCAAAGTATCCCCATGCTGGATGGAAAACCATAAATTTACTGTTTTTTGGAGTATGCTGGAGTATATTTTTGATCTTTTTATCGATACTCTCTACATGCAGTATAAAATCTCTATAATTTTTTTTATAAAAAGTGCAATTTTTAGTATCTATTTTACAAAGTGTTTTATATATCTTTTTGGCTATAAGTTTTATATTTTTAGGCGCCACCCAAATATGTGGATCTAAATGCTCCTTTTTTGCAACAGTGTCTTTAAATGTTGACATAGGCTCTTTTTTTATATCTTTACTTAGATCAACTACAAGCATATTTTTGTTTTGGTTTGTAAATCTCGGAAGCCAAGCATTTTCAAACTCTACGCCTATGGCAAAATAGATATCTGCTTTAGATATGTCTCTCATTTGCAAGGGTTTAGGCTCATAAGTGTGTGGTGAGTCTCCCGGTTTGACCATAACACTTACTTTGACTAAATCTTGTCCGATGGACTTTACAAAAGAGACTTCAGGCAATACACTAACTATTATATTTAGCTTTGCATATAAAAAAGAGTTGAAAATAAGGGTTGAAAATAGTATAATCTTTAACATAAGCGAATTATATTTTATATATGCTTAAATGCGACTTAGTCGCAAAAAGAGTAATGCCAATTTCCACTAGGAGTATTTTTGATTTTAAGTATAGAGAGCAGTTGTGATGATAGCTCCATAGCAGTCACTAGGATAGAGGATAGAAAATTACTGTTTCACAAAAAGATTTCTCAAGAGTTGATACACTCAAAGTATGGTGGAGTAGTGCCAGAGCTTGCAGCTAGACTTCATGCAACAGCACTCCCTAAAATACTCGAAGAGACAAAAGAGTATTTTGGTAAACTAAAAGCAGTGGCAGTTACAAATGAGCCGGGTCTTAGTGTGACTCTTATCGAGGGGGTAGTGATGGCAAAGGCACTTGCTATCTCTTTGGGGCTTCCTCTTTTGCCTATCAATCATCTAAAAGGTCACATATACTCTTTGTTTATCGAGAAGAGAGAGATATTTCCAATAGATCTGCTGTTGGTTTCAGGAGGTCATACCCAAATCCTACATGTAGAGGGATATGATGAGGTAGAGCTTTTGGCAACTACGCTA
>JALVAU010000007.1 GCA_027011025.1 Campylobacteraceae bacterium
TGTACCTCATGCAAAAGGAAAACCTTGCAAGTTTATAATCACAACAAAATCCGGAGATAAGTTTATAGTTAAAAACATATCCAAAAGTGTCACCGAAATAAGCAAAGGTGTATATAGTGGAAGTGGAAGTATAGATATAAACTTAAATGCCGGCGATACAAGCGAAATACTCCTACCGATCATTATCGATCATTGGAAAGTAGATGGTATGGATGTCATCGATGGTATTTTAGATACTGATTTTTCCCACAAAATCACGGCAAACGGTATGAAAATAACTCTTAAAAAATTACATTGCCAAGCAAGCAAAAGTGATATGGAATTGAAACTTGATATGTCAGGCCAAGAGAATACTCTGAGAATTCCGGGCTCATCAAAAGCACTTGAATGGAAAGATGTCATATCAAGACTAAGTGATGAGGGAGATTGGTTATACAAAGATACAAAACAAAGAGAGTTTTCTATCGGATGGAGTGGGTTTAGGATAAAATCAAACAGTATGCTTTTGGATTTGGACAGCAAAAATGGAAAAGGTGTCAGTTCACAATGTAGCACTCAAGGTAAAAACGGTGTAAAATGGACAGGTATTCACCTAGGAGATGCCACCTTGTTACCAAATACATTTGACCTCGTACAAAATGGCTATACCAAACAAATCTCTGATTGGGGCATAGCTCAAACAGGTAGCAAAACTGGACTTTGCGGAAAAACCACACTAGGACATTTTTCAACAAAATTCAAAAAAGGCAATATCGCTTTTGATGAGATAGATATAAAAACAAGCGGTGGAAATTTCAAAGCTGTATATAAAAATATGGATGTTAAAATCCCATGGCTCGAAACTCATCTCAAAGGCGATGCCCTGCTCATAGACGGACAACCCGGAGTTGAGTCATCAGTAAATTTCAAGGGATTAAAATCCCCTGCTATAAGCAAATCATACGGTACCATTAAGTTTAAAGCCGACAATTTGATATTTGGAAGTTTTGAAGGTGTAGGATGGGGAGTTTGGAGTGATACTACATTTACATTCTCTACAAAAAGCTCTCTTGTAACAGATAAAGCACTCCTCAGCGGCTTAATTTTCGGCATGGACGGAAGAGTTCATCTTTTAAAAGACGAAACAAGTGCCACGATACCGCTTGGTGGCAAAGCGACTTTTGGCAAAACTTCAGTCGATTTAATCTCGGCTGATCTGAAACTCCACCCAAAAAACGGTGAAAGTCTTGTTGATTTTACGATTAAATCAAACTTCTCAATCTCAAAAGTACTGCCTACTGTTTCTGTGCCCGTTGGTTATAAATTGAATTTAACAGGCGATACATACTCTGCAAATGGTCCAAATGTTCCAAAATTTGATGTTCCTGTCGCATTTCCTGCCGGAAATCCAAATGCAGAAGCCAAAGTCGGATGTAAATATGAAAAAGATGCCGGACAAAATGCTACGGCTTCACTTGAGCAGTCAAATTTAGAACATATCACCGATGTTATCTCCAATTTTTCATTTGCTACCCCGGCATTTGCCGGCACGGAAGGAGGAGGAAGTACAAAGAACGACCAATACCACGGTTCTGTGGATTTGGCGATGTACGGCGGACCTCCTATAAAAGCAGAGTTTCGTCTAGGATATGAGAGTGGAGAGGATTATTGGCTTATGAGAGCAACTCTGAGCATGGGGCAAGGTGGAACTCCTTTTATACCTCCGCTTATGAATCTTTATAAAATCAGAGGTGGTCTAGGTCATAATTTTCCTGTTACTGCTTTTAAACATGCAGGTACCATAGACACTGTTTATCCGAAGATAGACAACTCCTACCTTTTTATGGCGGGACTTAGGATTGGAAGTCCTGATAATTTTACCGTTGTATGTGATGGTGATTTGACCATCAAATTGGGCGAAGCAGCCCGAATGGACTTTAGAGCATGGCTTTTAAGAAATGACCATGGTGGAGATGGAAATTTCCAAGGATTTATACAGTATGGTGGAGGTAATTTTGATGGAGCTTTAGAAGGAAAGATGGATTACCTAAACGGCACGGTCAAATTTGTAATTCCTCATAATGCCATGACTATGCACTTCGGACATGGTGATTGGCATATATATGCAGGTAAAAAAGAGGGTCCAAGAATACATGTATATATTCTCATAGCAGATACTAATGGATACTTTATGCTAGACCCTCATGCACTTGCCACCGGAGGCGGGTTGTCATTTTATCTTAGTGCTGGTATTGGTCATATCTCAGGAAACCTTGATTCAGGACTTAGGATCACCCTGCCTCCGCATATATCCGGATATATGGAGGGCGAATTTGAAGCCAAGATATGTTGCTGTGATGTATGTGTAGGACCGACTATCAATGCTGGCGTAGAAGCGGAAGCTCTGCCTATCAAAGTCAAAGCTCATGCCTGTGTAGATCTACCGTGGCCACTTGGTGGTGTATGCGGTTCATTTAGCTTATAAGGAATTATGATGAAAAAAATTATATTTATATTTATATTCACCCTTTTAGTAGGTAGCCAACTCTTTTGCAAAACATATACAAACAAACCAAACATATGGACATACAGTGATGGCAAAGGCAGTATTAAAGTTTTTTGGCTTCCGGGTAAAACATGGTCTAGAGGTGGTTGGAGACTTGAGAAAATCCAAAATGGAAAAACTGTTTTACTAGGAGATAAAATCTTTCCGGGTTACAATAAAAAAGCTCTGGGCAGATTATCGGCTAAAAAGATAAAACAGATTAAAAAACTCTCAACTCAGATAAAATCAGGGAAGATAAAAAATCAAATGGCAAATCTGGCAAAATTTGTCTTTGGAGCAAATGCAGCATCTGATTTGGATTTTGGTCTGGCATTGGGATTGAGATATAACGATAACTCCAAAAGCAAAGGAGCAAGGTTTTACCGTATAAGCGCACTAAATAAAAATGGCAAAGTGATAGCTTGGGCAAAGAGCAAGAGTATCAACCCTTACAAAAAGTCAAAACCACCTATGAGTATCTCAAAACTCAAAGCAACTGTCAAACTTGATGGAGTGTCACTCGCTTGGGCAAAACCAAAACTTGATAAAGATAACCCTGTTATTGGATATAGTATTCAAAGAGTTGACCCTGACGGCTCGGTTGAAAACTTGACAGATAAAACTCTTATCGTTGCGCAAAATGTATTTAAAAATAGAAGTTCAATCATAACAGACAGAAATGCTCCTGTGGAAAAAACTGTAAAATATAGAGTTTACAGTGTAGGCTTTTTTACAAACAAGAGCAAACCAATAGAGATAAAAGTTTTTGTTGAAGATTTAAGTGCTTTGATGTCACCTGAAAATATCCTCATAAAAAATGGAAAAGAAAAAGCTTATCTGAGTTGGAGCAAAAACCCAAGCCCATACTGCGCCGGTTATCTGATAGAGAGGTCATTTCTTAGCAAAGGTCCTTATACTGTTTTGACACCAAAAGGGTTGATGCAAGATACTACTAAATTTACAGATAAAAATCTCCGAGCTGGTACAGCATACTACTACAGAATCAGATCCATAAACACAAGAGGCAAAATCGGCTCACCATCTTATGCAAAAATGGCAGTTCCAACCTCAACAAGCCTGCCGCCAGTCATAACCGGCTTAAAAGCAGATGTCGGAGTAAGTGAGATAAAACTGGCTTGGGATAAACCAAAAACAGATGTGGCTGGATATTTAGTTTATCGTCGTCCTAATGGAGCCAAAAAATGGTCACAACTCAACAACTATGTCATACCTGATGAGTTTTATGAAGATTCATACAGCGCCTCAACCTATGGAGCATTTGATTATCGCATAGTCACAGTTGGAAACGATACACAACAAAGCAAACCAAGTAAACCTGTACATGTAGAGCTCATAGACTCTATATCACCAAATCCACCATATATCACAAATATCGATACAAGCGGTGGTGATGTGAAAATAAGCTTCAAAGCAGCTCCTCCATATAATGATATAGACTATTTTTTACTTATAAGAAGCGTATCACCTGATGATGCCGGTCTGGTCATAGGAGACAAAATACCAAAAACAAAGCATCAAATAGTAGATAAATTTGTGAAATACGGACAGAGATACTGGTATAGACTTGTAGCAGTCGATAAAAGTGGAAACAGAAGTAATTTTAGCCAATCTCGCACAGTTGTTGCTCAAAATCCACCAATACCTATACCAAAAGCACCAAAATTAACCTATATTGACAAACCAATTCCACATATTGAGATAAAGATAGACTTCATCCCAAAACACTTTATTGCCGTTATTGAAAAAAAGCAAGGTAAAAATTGGAAATTTGTAGCAACTTCTACTGAAACAAAACCGATAAATGATATAAAAATCAAAAAAAAGCAAAATCTCTCATATAGAGTTTTTTACAGAGCTAAAAACGGTGTAGAAGGAAGGGCGTCAAAAATAACAAATATAAAAATCCAATAAGGATAAACCATGAAAGCAAAATATTTCAAACTATTTCAGTATCTACTCGTCATATCGTTATCTTCTGTGTCTATGCTATATGGCTTAGGTTTTCAAAAAAATATCTCAATCAATAAACATCAAATATCACTTAATTCATCTGCGACAAAGGCTGAAATAGCATATATAAAAAC
>JALVAU010000008.1 GCA_027011025.1 Campylobacteraceae bacterium
ATATATACAGCAGGAGAATCTTATTAGAGTGCTTTTTAGTGATGTTGATAGTTTTTACAGACCTAGTGATGGCAATGTCGATAGCTTAAAAGTTATAAAAGTGCTAGAAGACAATGGACTGTTTGAGCTTTTTTATGACACTCCTAGAGCTTTAAATATAGAATTTATAACAAAAAAGAATCCATTGATATTTATGAAAGTTATCAAAGAGTCGTTGGATTCTTTAGGGTATAACTATTTTCTCACAACAAAAGCCTTGAAAAAAGATGATGAATTTATTTGGACTATAAATCTGAAAACAAAACATTTAATTAACCCTATACTATTCTCCAAAGAGTTAAAAAAAAGAGGTTGTAGCGTAGATGATATATCCAAAGAAAAGAACAATCTATGGATTTATAAAATTAATTCCATCAATGCAAAGCTGAATGCAAAAAATATAGATACCAATGTTAATTTTAAGTTGCAAAAATCGATAGAACCCTATCTTATATACTCTAAAGAAGCACAAGAGATAAAAATAAAAACAAGTTTTAGTGATCATTGGTTTCCATATGTAGTCTTTTTAGATGCTGCCTTGCATGTTCTATATCAAACAAAGATAGATGAAAGAACTTATGTTTTAAAGCTAAAAATACCGCAAACTTGTGTATATATCAGAATAGGCGATATATACACACTAGAAAATATAAAACATGGATTGAGTATATACCTAAAGAGTGATAATGAAGAATAAAAACAGAATTCTTCTTGCCAAAGGCATAGCAAAAGTCAAGAGGAATTTAAGAGGGGCTTTGCTCCTTTGAAATAAAAACAGAATTCTTCTTGCCAAAGGCATAGCTTTAGTGAGAGGAATCTGCCCATAAAGTTTTATAAGATGGGTAAAAAAATAGAGATGCTCTTTATGGGCAGAGGAGAAATAAAATGTTCGACGAAATTAGATTTAACACGATAGAGAGATTGCCAAATTATGTATTTGCTCAAATTAATGAGATAAAATTAAATGCCCGAAGAGCAGGCGAGGACATAATAGACTTTTCGATGGGCAATCCTGACGGAAAGACTCCTTTGCATATTGTTGAAAAATTGATAGATTCTGTTAGTAAGGACAGGACGCATGGTTATAGTGTAAGCAAAGGGATATATAAGTTGCGACTTGCCATTTGTAATTGGTACAAAAGAAGATATGGTGTTGATTTAGATCCCAACACTGAAGCAGTAGCAACGCTTGGCAGTAAAGAGGGGTATGTTCATCTAGCTCAAGCTATCACGAACCCGGGAGATGTGGCTGTAGTGCCAGACCCAGCCTATCCTATACACTCTCAAGCTTTTATACTAGCAGGTGGAAATGTCCATAAGATTGGATTAGAATATGATGAAAATTTTGAATTAGATGTAGAGCAATTTTTCTTTAAACTTAAAAAAGCTTTTAGAGATTCTGCTCCAAAGCCAAAATTTGTAGTTGTAAATTTTCCGCACAATCCAACAACGGTTACTGTAGATAAATCTTTTTACGAAAGATTGGTCTCTTATGCCAAAAAGGAGAGATTCTATATCATTAGCGATATTGCATACGCGGATATAACATTTGATGGTTACAAAACTCCTTCTATCTTTGAAGTAGAAGGTGCAAAAGATGTAGCAGTAGAGAGTACAACTCTATCAAAAAGTTACAATATGGCAGGGTGGAGAGTTGGCTTTTTTGTTGGAAATCCAAAACTTATAGGAGCACTTCAAAAGATAAAATCATGGTTTGACTATGGTATGTTTACTCCTATTCAGGTGGCTTCTACTATAGCACTTGATGGCCCTCAAGAGTGTGTTGGTGAGATAATAAAAGTCTATGAAAAAAGAAGAGATGTGCTATTAGAGAGTTTTAAAAATGCGGGTTGGGACATGGGAAAACCGAGGGCAACCATGTTTGTTTGGGCAAAGATACCAGAAATTGCATTGCATCTTGGCAGTATGGAGTTTTCAAAACAGCTTCTAAAGGAGGCGAAAATAGCGGTCAGTCCAGGGATTGGTTTTGGGGAGCATGGAGATAGTTATGTTAGGGTTGCTCTTATAGAGAATGAGAACAGAATCAGACAAGCAGCAAGAAATGTAAAAAAATATTTAAAGAGTTTAGAAAAATGATAAAAGTTGGAATAATCGGTGTAGGAACAGTAGGAAAAAGTGTTGTAGAGATACTACAAAAAAATAGAGATATTATAACTGCAAGAGCAGGCAAAGAGATAAAGCCTGTGTTTGGTGTTGTAAAAAATTTAGCAAAAAACAGAGGTGTAGATATACCCTTAAGTGATAATGTTGATGATATACTAAATGATGAAAGCATAGACATAGTTGTTGAGTTGATGGGCGGTGTTGATGAAGCATTTGAGGTGGTAAAAAAAGCACTCTCCAAAGGAAAAGCAGTTGTTACGGCAAATAAGGCAATGCTAGCATATCATAGATATGAACTTCAACACAGTGCAAATAGACAGCCTATCGGTTTTGAGGCTAGTGTGGCCGGCGGAATTCCTATCATAAAAGCACTAAGAGAGGGTTTGAGTGCAAATCATATAGAGTCTATAAAGGGTATCATGAATGGTACTTGTAACTATATGCTTACAAAAATGATGAGTGATGGTGTAGAGTTTGATGAGATACTAAAAGAGGCTCAAGAGTTAGGATATGCTGAAGCTGATCCTAGCTTTGATATAGGTGGATATGATGCTGCTCATAAGCTTTTGATTTTAGCTAGTATTGCTTATGGAATAGATGCAAAACCAGAAGATATACTGATAGAGGGTATAGAAAATATAAATAAAGAAGACATATTTTTTGCAAATGAGTTTGATTACAATATCAAGCTTCTTACGATTGCTAAAAAGAGCGGAAATAGTGTAGAACTTCGAGTCCATCCTGCTCTTATAAGTAAAAAAGAGATGATAGCCAAAGTAGATGGTGTTATGAATGCCGTAAGTGTAGTCGGGGATAGAGTTGGAGAGACTATGTATTATGGTCCCGGCGCAGGGGGGGATGCAACTGCTAGTGCAGTTATAGCTGATATCATAGATATAGCAAGAGATGTAAATAATTCTCCTATGCTGGGATTTAAAAAGATTTTAGAAAATGATATCTTGAGACTTAAAAATTCTGATGAGATTTTTACAAAATATTATGTTAGGATTGAGGTGGAAGATAAGATTGGAGTTTTATCTCAAATTTCAACCATCTTAGGAGAAGAGAGTATCTCAATAGGTAGTTTTTTACAAAAACAGAGTAAAAATTCAAAATATGCCACGCTTCTGTTTTCTACGCATGAATGTTATGAGAAAAATATACAAAATGCGATCAAAAAGATAAGCAAATGTAAATTTGTGAAAAATTATCCCTCTATGATAAGGATAGAGGATTAGTAATTGAGTCTAAAAGATGGTCTAAGAGCAGAAGAGAGAGTAGTTGAGTTTTTGATAAAAAATGGCTATAAAATTATAAAAAGAAATTTTCATTCAAAATTTGGAGAGATAGATATAGTTGCGCAAAAGGGTGATATTTTGAATTTTTTTGAAGTAAAATACTCAAAAAACTATGATCAAATCCACAGGATAACTCCTGTAAAAATGCAAAAAATTATCAAAACTATAGATTATTTTTTTATGTTAAATGATAGAGATGAAGAGTACCAAATAAACGCAGCTTTAGTCACTTTGGAGGGCATAAAAATTATCGAAAATATAAGTTTCTAAGCTCAATCATAAAAATTAAAAATTTTATCTATGGTAACTTTAAAGATACTATTTGTATAATATTGCCTTTATTGCTCCATCAAATAATATCCTGAATATTTGATGTAGTGATTTTGTTCATAGTCAAGGCGGATTTTCGCAGGACTAGCCCAAAGCTAATTCAAGAAAATCCAACGTAGAGTATGGACAAAAGCACTACACCCTTCGGGGAGAACGAGATGTGGCAATCTGCACATAAAAAAATCTTTGAATTAGCTAAGGCTAGTTCTACAGATTTTTTTGTGCACATCTCACCACATCTCGTTCTCTCAAATATTCAGGATATTGTTTGGTGGAGTAATAAATAAATAAGCAGGAGAATATAATGGGAAAATATATAGAATTAAATGCATCAAATTTTGATAGCACAGTAGGTGAAGGTGTAGCTTTGGTTGACTTTTGGGCTCCATGGTGTGGACCTTGTAGAATGATAGCTCCAGTTATTGAAGAGTTGGCTGAAGATTATGATGGAAAAGCAAAAATTTGCAAAGTAAATACAGATGAAGAGCAAGATATCGCTGTGAAATTTGGTATCAGGTCTATTCCAACTATTCTATTTTTTAAAGATGGTGAATTAGTTGACCAAATGATTGGCGCCTCTTCAAAACAAATTTTAGCTGATAAGATTGATTCATTTTTATAATGGTTTTGATATTTTTATCTAATAAATTAGAGTTTCATAGATGAAAAGAGGGAGAAAACTCTTCTCCCTTAACTATCTCTTTGCCTCCTTTTTTGGCGCCTTAATGATCGCAGGTGCTTTTGCATACTTTAATTATCGTTTTTCTGAGTATAAGTTTATAGATTTTAATCGATGGATTTATTATGAGAAGAGTGATATATTTATACCTAAATCTG
>JALVAU010000009.1 GCA_027011025.1 Campylobacteraceae bacterium
GAACAGGTCCTATCAAAGGGTTTGCAGTTACTATGAGTATAGGTATTTTAGCTTCCATGTTAACAGCAATTCTAGGAACACATGGAATTTATCAGTATCTAATGCCGACAATTGAAAGAAGTAAACGATTGTCATTTTGGTTTGGCACAAAGAGGAGTAAGTAATGCAGATATTTTCAAAAGATAAAACCTATGATTTTATGGGAAAAAGTAATATTTTTATATCAATTTCACTTGTTCTGATGCTTGCTTCATACTTCTTTTTGTACACTAAAGGCTTAAACTACGGCATCGATTTTTCAGGTGGAACTGTTGTACAGGTAAAATATGATAAAAAAGCTCCTATAAAAAAGATAAGAGAATCTATCGCAAAAGATAAAGCATTTGCAAATGCCACTATCACCGAGTTTGGCTCACCACAGGAGATAGTAATCCGTTTTGCAACAACGAGTGGAAATGTAAGTACAGATGCCGGAGACAAGATAAAAAATCTTTTAAAAGGCACTGGTAATTTTGAGATAAGAAGAGTCGATATCGTAGGACCAAAAGTCGGAGGTGAACTTCGAGAGAAGGGTATAATGGCTATGGTGATGTCTATACTTGCTATCTTGATCTATGTAGGATTTAGATTTGAGTGGAGATTTGCTTTGGCTTCGGTTATAGCATTGGTGCATGATGTCTCTATCGCTATGGGGGCAATTGCACTTTTTCAAGTAGATTTTAACCTTGATGTGTTAGCTGCCCTTTTGACTCTACTTGGGTACTCCTTGAACGATACGATTATTGTTTTTGATAGGATTAGAGAGGGAATTGGAGATACAAAAGATATGAATCTTTTCAATGTCATAAATGACTCTGTATCTAAAACACTCTCGAGAACTATACTTACATCTTTAACAACATTTTTTGTTGTACTGACGCTCTTTTTACTTGGAGGAGAGATTATATACAGCTTTAGTTTTACACTATTAGTGGGTATAATAGTTGGAACTTATAGTTCTGTTTTTGTTGCATCTCCTATGCTTAAATGGTTAGGATTTAATCTAAGAGAGTATAAAGATAAGCAGATTGCAAAAGAGAAAAGAAGAATAGAAAAAGAGAAGATGAGAGCACAGTACGAAAAAGGTTTGGTATAGAAAAAAGTCAGCCTTTTTGGCTGACACTTTTTAGGAGGTAGAGCTATGGATTGGGGAAAAGTAATATACATATTTTTTGCATTGATGAGTCTGACTACAACAGCCGGTTTTCTTTATGAAGACAATGGAACAGCCCTCTTTATAGCTGCTAGTATAAATATTATATCTACATTATTAAAAATTGGAGTTAAAAATATCCTCTCAGCTGAGCTCTTTGCAAGCTCACTTGTTGCGGATTTGCACTTAATTCCTGCGTATATAATGTTTGAAATCAATGGAAATGTGAGGATGGCAATAGCATTTGCTATAGGAGCTATCATAGCAAATCTATTTTCTATATCTTTAGTATTGATAGAAGCTGCAAAAACAAGAGAAGAATTTTAATCGGAGAGAGAATGGAATACAATGTTTCACAAATAGAGAAAAAGTGGCAAAAGTATTGGCTAGAACACGACTCATTTGAGCCAAGTGATGATTTTAGCAAAGAAAAAAAGTACATCTTAAGTATGTTTCCCTATCCTAGCGGAAAGATACACATGGGGCATGTTAGAAACTACAGTATTGGCGATGCCATAGCTAGATTTAATCGTAAAGAGGGATATAATGTTCTTCACCCCATAGGTTGGGACTCTTTTGGTATGCCTGCGGAAAATGCAGCTATTAAAAATAGAACTCACCCTAAAAAATGGACTTATGAAAATATAGATTATATGAAAAAAGAGTTAAACTCTCTTGGGCTCTCTTTTTCACAAAAAAGAGAGTTTGCCACAAGTGATACGCTCTATACGAAGCATGAACAAAAAATCTTCATAGATATGTTTAAAAAAGGTTTGGTTTATCAAAAGAGTGCATCTTTAAATTGGTGCGAAACTTGTCAAACTGTTTTAGCAAACGAGCAGGTTGAAGATGGCAAATGTTGGAGATGCGATAATGAAGTAACTCAAAAAGATATGGCTGGTTACTATCTGAAAATTACTCAATATGCTCAAGAGTTACTTGATGATTTAAAAACCTTGGAAAAAGGGTGGCCTTCACAGGTTTTGACTATGCAAGAGAACTGGATAGGCAGAAGTGAGGGACTAGAGTTTAGCTTTAGCCTGAGCGATGAGTCTAAAAAGAAATTAAATGGTAATTTTGATAAATTCAAAGTTTTTACAACAAGACCCGATACGATTTATGGTGTAAGCTACTCAGCTTTAGCTCCAGAGCATGCAATAGTTAAGTATTTGGTAGAGCATAAACTTTTAAGTGATGAGAAGATAAAAAAGATAAAAGATATGCAGGCTCTTAGCACAAGAGATAAAACGATGGTTGATAAAGAGGGGCTCTATCTTGAACTTGATGTCATTCATCCACTTACGAAGAAAAAAGTTCCCCTTTGGGTAGCAAATTTTGTCTTAATTGAGTATGGCGGAGGTGCTGTTATGGCGGTTCCTGCACATGATGAGCGAGATTTTGAATTTGCTAAAAAGTATGATTTGCCTATCATTCAAAGCATAGAAAATAAAAAACAAGAGTTTGACGGAAGTTGTGCTACGACAGAGTATGGATATATGGTAAATTCCGGAGATTTTAGCGGGCTTAGCAGTGATGAGGGCAAAAAAGCGATAATCAAATACTTTGAAGATAATGGTATTGGTAAAAAAGTTGTAAATTATAAATTAAGAGATTGGGGTATAAGCAGACAGAGATATTGGGGTGCTCCTATACCTATGGTACATTGTAAAGAGTGTGGATTAGTGCCTGAAGCAGTAGAAAATCTACCTATTGCACTTCCTGATGATATAGAGATAACCGGAGAGGGAAATCCTTTGCAGACTCATCCGACATGGAAACATACAAAATGTCCTAAGTGTGGTGCCGATGCACTAAGAGAGACTGATACTATGGATACATTTATCCAATCAAGCTGGTACTTTTTGAGATACACTACTGATCCATCTTCGTGGAGAGATGAACCGTTTGATAAGAGAAGTAGTGATTATTGGATGAGCGTTGATCAGTATGTTGGTGGAATTGAGCATGCTATACTTCACCTTTTGTATTCAAGATTTTTTACAAAAGTTTTAAGAGATATGGGTATGCAAAGTAGTAGTGAGCCTTTTAAAAATCTATTGACTCAAGGTATGGTACTCAAAGATGGCTCAAAGATGAGTAAGTCAAAAGGTAATACCGTTGATCCAGATGAGATTATCAAAAGATATGGAGCAGACACAGCAAGGCTTTTTATACTATTTGCAGCTCCTCCACAAAAAGAGTTGGAGTGGAATGATAGTGCAGTTGAGGGGGCTTTTAAGTTTATTAAGAGATTTGCCACTAGAGTTGATGAAGCAAACAGTTGTGAAGAGTTGCCGCAGATTAAACACTCAAAACTATCTAAAGAGTCGAAATATGCCAGAAAAAAGGTTTATGAAGCACTAAAAAAGTCAAACGAGATATACAGAGGCTCATACACTTTTAATACTCTCATAGCAGCTTCAATGGAAGCCTTAAATGCTCTAAATCAACAAAAAGACACAGATGTATGGAGTGAGGGCTACTATATACTCTCAAATATACTAGAACCTATAATTCCTCATATTTGTTGGGAGATAAGTGACAAGCTTTTTGGTTTAAAGAACTTTGGTAAGATAGAGTTAAAAGAGGAAGTTTTTAAAGAGGAGAGTATCTCCTTGGCTATAACTGTAAATGGCAAAAAAAGAGCTCAGATAGAGGTAGATGTTCAATTGCAAAAAGATGAAATAATAGCACTTGCAAAAGATGAAGTATCGAAATGGTTAGAGGGTAAAAGTATTGTAAAAGAGATATATGTGCCAAACAAATTGATAAACTTAGTGGTAAAGTAGATGAAAATTGTATATCTTCTCCTACCTTTTGTGATCTTTGGATGCGGCTATAAGCCAAGCTCATTTTACACAAAAAGAGTGTTTGGAGAGAATATACATGTAGACGCAAAAATAAGTAGAAAAGACCCTAAAAACAGTGTTTTGATAAAAGATGCCGTAAATGAAGCGGTTGTCGGTAGGTTTGGAGCAAAACTGAGCGATAAGAAGAGTGCAGATACAAATCTTGTAGTTAGTATAGCCTCTGTCAGTTTTACCCCGACCGTATATGATAGAGATGGATATGTAATAGCTTACAAAACTAGAGTAACACTAAAATCAAGTTTTAAGACAGACAAAGGCTTAGAGAAGAAATTTTCAACAATAGGTGAGTTTGATTTTCCTATTGAGGCAAATAGTGTTATCTCTGATACAAAAAGATTTGAAGCTATAAAAAATGCTTCAAGTGATGCAATAAATGAGATAATATCTAAAGTTTCCATTATGGGTATTATGAAAAAAAATGGTAAAAATAGGGCTCGTAAGAGGATTATAAAAATTTACCTTGAGTAAAAAGGATATGATATGGCAAGCACTGTAAATGAAATTATCAAAGATACTATAGAGACTTTGAGAGAAAAAAACTTAAATCTTACAC
>JALVAU010000010.1 GCA_027011025.1 Campylobacteraceae bacterium
GTATATAGATGTAGCTTTATATGAGGCTGTTTTTAGTATGATGGAGAGTATGGTTCCTGAATTTGATCATTTTAAATATATAAGAGAGAGGACAGGAAGTACACTTCCGGGAATCGCACCATCAAATATATATCTTTGTAAAGATGGAAAATATGTGGTAATAGGGGCAAATGGCGATAGTATATTTAAGCGTTTGTGTGAAGCGATGAATCGAGATGATTTGGCACAAAATGAAGAGTTTGCATCAAATGACGGTAGAGCTAAAAATATGAAATACCTAGACGAGCAGATAGAGCAGTGGACTAAAACTATGGACATAGATAGTGCTTTGAAGATTTTGGATGAGTACAAAATTCCGGCAGGAAAGATATATAGCGTAGAAGATATGTTCAGCGATCCTCATTTTGAAGCAAGAGATATGATACAAAGTGTAAAGATAGATGAAAAAGATGACTTGAAAGTTCCGGGTATTATGCCAAAGTTTAGTAAAACTCCGGGAAAAATCAAATGGGCAGGTAAAGGTTTAGGTGCTGACAACAAAGAGATATATCACGATGTATTGGGTTTTAGCACTAAACAGATAGAAGAAATGGAAGGAAATGGCATAATTTAGAACAATTTTGTAACTATTTGAAACTTTTATACAATATCTTTTAAAACTATATAAAAAATATTGACAAGTTACAATGTTTTATATTAGAATAAGAACTAAAATTTCTAAAAAGGATAATATATGAAAATAAGAAATATATTTTTAAGTATATTGGTTTTGTTTGCTACAACCTCAGTATTGAGTGCAGCAAAGACTATGAGAGTAACTCTACAGTTGCCTATAAAGCACTCGCTTGGTCAAAATTGGTTAGAGTTTAAAAAGTTGGTTGAAAAAGGTACAAATGGTGAGGTTAAAGTTGTCATTTTCCCTTCAGCTCAACTCTATAAAGATAAGCAAGTTCCAGGAGCTGTTGGAAGTGGTGCGGTTGAAGCCGGTTCTGCTTTGATGCTTAGATTTACAGGATCAGTTCCTATCGTTGATGTTGTATCTCTCCCGTTTTTCTTTAAAGATGAAGCAGCCCTAAGAGCTTCAGTTAGAAACGGATCTCATATGAGATCTATTTTGGATAAAGCAATTTTAAAAGAGACTGGCGCCAAAGTCTTGTGGTGGCAAGCATATAGTCACAATGTCTATCTAAATAACGGAAAACCTATAAGAGTCCCTGCTGATTTAAAAGGCAAAAAAGTAAGAACTTATGGAAAGATACTTGGCTGGACAGTTGAGCAGTGTGGCGGATACCCTACTATTATGTCAGGTTCAAAGCAGTTTTTAGCTTATCAACAACATGCAGTTGATGTTGGTATGACAGGATTATCAGCTGTAAAAAGTAGAAAGCTTTATGAAGTAATGAAAAATGTTACACTCTCTTATGATAGTGTTATAGAGTTTGTTGCAATCATAAATAATGATTTTTTCAACTCATTGAGTGCTAAAAATCAAAAAGTTATACTTGATGCTGCATCAGTTGTAGAAAAACACTTAAGAGACCAAGTCTATTCAGGAGAGGATAAGCTAGCAAAAGAGTTAGAAAGCAAGATAAATGTAGTAAGATTGACTCCACAGGAGAGAGCACAGTGGCAAACAATATCAAAACCTGTAACCAAAAGATTTATAAAAGCAACTGGTGAATTAGGCAAAGAAGTTATTGAAGCTGCAAGAAAAGATGCAGCAGGCAAATAGATATAAAATTAAAAAGCAAGAGATTTAACAGTCTCTTGCTAATATAAAGATTAAAATGATTAAAACTATTGATACTATATCAGAATTTTTTGGAAAGTTGTCTGCTTGGCTCTTCTTCTTCATAGGTATAATTGTAACTTATGAAGTTTTTATGAGGTATGTTTTTGACAGCCCTACTATTTGGGTTGATGAAGTCTCATCTATCAGCCAAATTTGGGCGACTTATATGGGTATAGCATTTGCACTCAAACATAAAGATATGATAGTTATCGATATAGCTTTTAAAAATCCCGAGTCGCTTATGAGAAAAATTTTAGAGACATTTTCACTATTGGTTATCATCGCTTTTAGTATAATTGTTGTCTATTATGGTTTTGAAATATGGTTAGATTCCACACTCAAAGGTCACCATACAGATACATTTTTATCTCTTCCAAAGTGGTTTACGCAAGCCTCTATCTGGGTTGGTTTTTTAATTCTGTTTTTTCAAGTTATCGTTGAAATTATAAAAGTTTGGACTATCGGTATAGAGCCAAATAGTGAATTAGAGATGATAAAAGAGAGCGTATAATGACAGCATTTATCATTCTTTTTATATTGATTGTTATATTAGTGATGAGAGTTCCTGTTGCCTTTGCTCTTGCAGGTCTTGGCGCAGCTCTTTTAGCATATTATCCCCTACCGCTTAATGCAATTCCACAAAGATTATATGGTACTATGGACAGCTTTGAACTTCTTGCTGTTCCTATGTTTTTATTGATGTCAAATGTTCTGCTTAAAGGAAAAGTTGGAAAAGATTTGTTTGAAGCAGTACAGAGCTGGATAGGACATTTTCCAGGAGGTCTTGGTGTTGCTACGATTCTGTCTTGTGGTATATTTTCAGCAGTTTCAGGCTCAAGTGTAGCCACAGCAGCTACTATAGGTACTGTTGCGATTCCTGAGATGACCAAAAGAGGATATCCAAGACATTTTGTATATGGTCTTTTGGCAGCAGGCGGAACTTTGGGGATTATGATACCTCCTTCTATACCGCTTATCATATACGGAGTAATATCAGAAACCTCTATACCAAAACTTTTTTTAGCAGGAATTGGTCCCGGACTCTTTTTGATAGTGGTTTTTATCACCTATAGTGTGCTATATTCAAAGATAAGCAAGAACTACCACCCTATAGAAAAAGCAAGTTGGCAACAAAGATACAAAGCTAGTCTAAGGGCTTTTCCAACCATACTCGTGGCAACTTCTGTTATAGGCTCAATCTATGCAGGAATTGCCACACCTTCTGAGAGTGCTGGAGTTGGTTTTATTATGTCTATGATAGTCACTTTTGCTATGGGCAGGATGAATTTTGCAAAACTAAGAGATGCGGTGTATGATTCGGCAAAGACTACTATTATGATATTTATGATTATAGCGGGAGCCAAAGTATTTTCTTATGCGATAACACTATATATGATACCTCAAAATGTATCTGAATTGCTGATTGAAAATATCACAAATCCGACCATATTTATCTTTGCTATCGGTCTAGTTCTTTTGATAGTTGGTTTCTTTTTAGAGTCGCTCTCTATGCTTTTGATTATGGTGCCTGTGCTTTTTCCTGCTATTATGGAAAAAGGCATAGATGGCATTTGGTTTGGACTTTTCTTTGTTATTTTGATAGAGACCGCACTTATCACACCACCGGTTGGTATGAATCTTTTTATCATACAAGCTATATCAAATGCTAAGATAACCGAGATAGTTAAAGGTGTATGGCCTTTTGTGCTTATTATGTTAGGAACCGCTGTGCTTTTATGGTTCTGGCAAGATTTGGCACTCTATATTCCTTATCATTTTTGAATATAATTCCAAAATTTTCTGGTTTTGGTGCTTTTTGGCACCCTTTATAAGAATATTGCATTTTCTTACAATTTCCTCTTGTATCTCATTTTTAAATTTTGAGTTTAAGAGCTTTTGAAGCGAGTATATATGGTATCTGTCTATAGCAAATATGGATGTTGATAACTGTTTGTGACCAGCATTTTTTATTATTAGCTCTTCATACATAAGACCAATAGTGTATTTTTGTGTAACTCTAAGCCATAAATCATAGTCTTCGCAGACTTTTAGTTTTTCATCAAAGTATCCTATATCGTCAAATATGCTCTTGTGCATCAATACTGAACTCGCAGCTATCTTACATGTAGAGATGTTTTGCAAAAAACACTCTCCTTGTGGTTTTTTTAGTGATTTTGGATATTTTACTCTCTTTCCATCTCTTATCCATCTTTCACCGGTATGAGAAAAGAGTATATTTTGATTTTTTTTGTGAAAATTTACCTGTTTTTCTATTTTGTCCTGTATCCATATGTCATCACTGTCTAAAAAAGCAACCCAGTTATTTTTAGATGCTTTTATCCCTATGTTTCTAGCATGTGAAACACCAAGATTTTTTGTTTTTATTGTCTTTATATTATCGATTTTGTTTAAAATTTTTTGTGTGTTATCGGTTGAGCCATCATCTATAATTATAATTTCATCTATATGATAAGTTTGATCTTTGATGGAATTTATAGCGATAGGTAAATACTTTTCCCTGTTAAAGCTAGGAATTATTACTGAAATTTTCAAATTTTGTTCCAAGAGTTTGGTTGTATAAAATTATAACATAATATTTATGTTATAATCTCATAAAATAAGTACCTAACCAAGAGTGATAGAAACTAGGAAAGGTTGCATATATGAGGCAAAAACTAGTAGATGTACTTATTGTACCTCAAGAGTTTTTTAACGACATAGATGTGA
>JALVAU010000011.1 GCA_027011025.1 Campylobacteraceae bacterium
AACATACAATATAAAAGATGTCATAATTCTAACAGAGCAGCTATTGAGTGCTACACTAGATAAAAACAGAATTAGTCTAAAAATAGAGATACTAGAAAATTTTACTCTAAATGGATATCCAAATGAGATAGTACAAGCATTAGTTAATATAGTAAAGAATGCAAATGATACTTTTCTGGAGCGAAACATTAACAATCCTCAAATCACCATAAAAACCTTTATACAAAACTCAAAAAAAGTTATTACCATTGAAGACAATGCCGGTGGTATAAAAATAACACCTATAGAAAAAATATTTGAGCCCTATTTTACAACAAAGCAAGCAAACAGTGGTACAGGTATAGGTTTATATATGACAAAAATGATTGTAGAAAAAAACAATGCGGGCGACATAAGTGTGAAGAATCTACACACAGGAGTTATGTTTATTATAATTTTTTAAAAATATACTCCAAACTCCCTTTTTACTCCCTTTTTTATTATAAAATGAATTTACAATAAATTTTTAAGGAGAATATATGAAAAAAATTACAAGTGGGCTAGTAGTTTCAGCCCTTATCAGTGTTTCAGCGATGGCTTTAACTGTTCCTGCAAATCACATTGTTGATGCAAGTTGGTTAAAATCACATATGGGTGACAAAAGTCTAGTAGTAGTAGATGTTAGAAAAAAAGGCTATAAGAAAGAGCACATAAAGGGTGCTGTTGCTTGGAAAAGTAGAGATTTCAGAGAAGGAAGATACTATAGTAAAGTTACTAAAAAAGCAATTCCAGGCTATGTTGCTTCTCCTCTTACATTTAAAAGAACTATGAAAAAAAGTGGTGTAAACAATGATAGTGCTATAGTTTTCTATAGTGGCGGAACTGCATCAAAAGATTTTAGAGATGCGGCACTTGCTGATTTTACAAGTGAGTATTACGGATTTCCAAATGTAGCTATCTTAGATGGTGGATTTGCCGGCTGGAAAAAAGCTGGTGGAGCAGTTGATAGTGTAAGACCAAAAGTTAAAAAAGGTAACTTTAGCTTCAAAGGTAGAAAATTTAACCAAACTATCATGGCAACAGGTGAAGATGTTGATGAAGCTGTATGGACAGGTAATGCTCAAACTTTGGATTCAAATGGCAAAGGCAAACACTGGGATGGAACTGCAAAAGACCCAAGAAGACTTCATGAAGGACATCTTAAAGGTGCAGTTGCTCTTAGTACAAAAAAACTCGCAGTTAAAAAAGATGGCGTTTACTATCTTGGAGACAAAGCTTTTGTTGCAACAAAATTTAAAGATGCCGGACTTGATATAAGTAAGCCTATCATCTCTTACTGCAACACCGGTCACTTAGCAGCCGGTACTTGGTTTGCAGGTAAATATGTTCTTGGTATGGGTGACAAATCAAGAATGTATAGTGGAAGTATGGCTGATTATACAAGATGGCCAAAGAGAAGACTTGTTAAAGGTGATAAGTAATTTGAACATATCATTAAATGATAAAATATCCGCACTCTTTTTGTGTGCGGATATTTTGGATTATCCAAATGATGACTACAAAGAAAAAATAAAAAAACTAGAAAATTTGACAAATACAAAATGTAACTCACAAGAAGTTGCTCTTGATGACTTACAAGCAGAATATATACAGATTTTTTCTATCAACTCTACAAAACTAAAATGTGTCCCTTACGCATCTTGGTGGATAGATGGAAAAATGTCTGGCAAAACTCTGTCAAAAATTCTTGATTTTTACACTAGGTGTGGATATAAATTTGATGCTAAAAGTTTGAAAAAACCGGCTGATAATTTATCTTCCATGATTTCATTTACTGCGATCTTAGCTGAGGATGGAAAGACAGAAGAGATAAAAGAGTTTGCCAAGTTTTTAACTTGGATAGATGATTTTGCAAGTTCTTTGAAATCTGCAACCCAGATAAAAACCTTTAGTTATGCAGTAGAAATTTTTAAACAAATTATAAGTTCTTTCAAGGGGAAATTATGAGTACAGACGCAAGCATTATACAAAAAAAGCCCTCGAGTGCATGGCTATTTTTGTCTTTTCTTATAGCAGCTGTTAGTATCTATGGAATGTATCAAGTCTTTTTAAATGGACAAGAAGCATCCTATGGAATTAGCAGAGAGGTGCCATGGGGCATATTAATCATAGGCTACTCTTTTTTAGTGGGTATTAGTGCAGGAACTGCCATCATAGGCTCTTTAGCACATGTATTTAAAGTAAATGCCTTTCATGTGATGAGCAAAAGAGTGGCACTCATCTCACTTTCAGCTCTTGTTGGAGCATTTTTTATCATATTTTGGGAGTTAGCTGGACCTTATCAGCTACAAACTCTAAGACTACTAAAATATTATACAAATTTTGAGATAACATCTCCAATTTGGTGGATGGTTACACTCTATATGATAGAGTTACCACTACTTGCTATTGAAGTCTATTTCTTAGTAAGCAAAAAACACGAATCAGCCTTTTTTGCTTCACTTTTTGGCTTATTCTTGGGTGTCATCGCCTACTCCACGCTAGCATTTGTTTTTGCATCAAATGCAACTAGACCACTTTGGCACAGTACATCTTTTTCACTCTTTTTTATCATTTCAGCTGTAACTGCAGGTGCAGCTATAGTTTTGATGATGATATTTGTAAGTGGCAGGGGGAAAATTTTATTAGAAAATGTGAGTGCATTAAGTAAAATGCTTTTTCTTGGCCTTTGTTTGATGTTTTTTGTTGACACTTGGAATGTTTTTCTAAATACCTACGGCGCACAAAGTGAACTTGATGCAACTATGAAACTTTTTATTGGTAATGGTCCTCTAGCTTTTAATTTTTATTACCTTGAACTTGGTTTGGGTATTATAATTCCTGCTTTGCTACTTGCAATCAGTGGTTTCAAATCACCATCTTTATCTGCGCTAGCTGGATTATTTATGATAATCGGTATGTTTTTTGCAAGATTTGACAATATAGTCGGTGGACAACTTCTTTCAAGAGCAGACATTCATATGAATTTTACACTTCATACCTATCATGTCTCAAACAGTGAGCTCTCTATCTTTATAGGTGGTTTAGGAGTTGCACTTCTAATCTTCTTTTTAGGGGAAAAATTTATAGATCTAGAAGAGGAGACACACTGATGAGCAGACACAATATATCAAGAAGAGGATTCTTAAAACTCGCAGGTGCAAGTTCAGTCGCTATAACAGCAGGAATCACAGGTATTCCATCTCCTCTAAAGGCATCTGCCCAGCAAGAGGCCTCAAGAGGTGCTAGGTTTTTAAAATATGACAGAGGTGTAGAGTCTCCAAATTTTTGTGAGATGTGCTTTTGGAATTGTGGTGTAAATGTATATACAAGAAAAGGTATAATTCATAAACTAGAAGGAAACAAGCTAAATCCAAACAACAGAGGTCATCTTTGTGCCAAAGGAAATGCAGGGATCCAATCAACCTATGATGCAGACCGTATCCAATCTCCACTAATAAGAACAGGAAAAAGAGGAGAAGGAAAATTCAAAAAAGTATCTTGGGAAGAGGCATATAAATATGTTTATAAAAAACTAAATCCACTTATAGATGAGTTTGGTCCTGAAACATTAGCTACTTTTATGCACGGAACGGGCGAGCCATATCCTCATATGCTCACAATGGCACTAGGAAGTCCAAATATCACAATACCTGCATATTCACAATGTATGGGTAGCCGTGAAATGGCTTGGGCTTTGACTTTTGGAACAGGCGTAAGCGGACACGAAACTTTTGATATGGCAAATTCAAAGCATATGATAATTTTTGGTAGAAACTTTGCAGGTGCAGTACAGGTAAGAGAAGCAGAAGATTTTGCCGAAGGCTTGGCAAGAGGCTCAAGGCTAACTTATATAGATCCAAGACAGAGTGAATCAGCTGTAAGAGCAACAGACTGGCTACAAATAAACCCTGGAACCGATATGGCATTGGCACTTGGTTTTATACATGTAATTATCAGAGATAACTTAGCAAATATGGATTTTGTAAGAAAATATTGCTATGGCTATAATGAACTAAGTGAACACATAAAAAAATATACACCAAAATGGGCGAGTGAAAAAACCGGAATAGATGCCAAGACTATAGAGAGAATTGCATGGGAATTTGCAAAAGATGCTCCAAATGTTGTAGCGATTCCACCAAGAAGAATGACAAGATACGGAAACGATACACAAACAGTAAGAGCAATTGCTATATTAAATGCGCTCATGGGAAATTGGGGAGTTCCTGGCGGAATTTTTATTAGAAATAAAGTTCCTGTTGATTTTCCAAAAGAAGAACATCCTGATGCTCCTGATGCAAGAAGAGCTGATGGAGTTGGAGAGGGAGAAAAATTTCCACTAGCTCCGCCAAGCCTCGGCAGAACAAATGGCATATATGAAGCAACGCTAACAAAAAAACCATATCCGATAAAAGCATGGTTGCTATATGGTACAAATCCTCTATCTCATTCAAGTATTGGAGTTAACAGTCTATATAAAGCCATAGACAATCTTGAGCTTATCATAGCAATTGATACTCAATTTAGTGATACAGTGATGTATGCTGATGTTATATTTCCAGAATCAACATATCTTGAAAGATACGATGCACCTTATGCACAAAAAGACAAAACACCTTTTATAGCTCTTAGAAAGCCGGCTATAAAGCCTATATATGACACTAAAGGGTGTTTTGAGATATGCAAAGGTATAGCAAAAGAGTTTGATTTGGATGATTGGTTTGAAAAATCCCCAGAAGAACAAGTTGAAGAGTTATCGCAAATCTTAAGTAAAGAGCAGATGGAGACATTGGAAAAAGATGGAGTTTTACTTTTTGAAGATGTTGATCCATATCCAAATGCAAGTGGAAGTGCACTAAATTTTTCAACCTCAACCGGAAAAGTACAGCTGTATGTAAAAGACCTTGAAGAGATGGCAAAGAAACAAGGAGATGACTTTTCTCCACTCCCTATATATAAAGACCCTGTGGTGCCAAAAAAGGGTGAGTTTAGAATGCTTTTTGGCAGAACTCCTCACCACTCACATGCTAGAAGTCAAAATAACTGGATACTTTTAGAGCTTCAGGATGATACACCTGTTTGGATGAATCCAAAAGATGCTAAAAAAATGGGTTTTAAAGACGGAGATATGGTCTCTTTGGTAAATGCCAAAACAGGACACAAATCGGACCACAGTGAAAGACTAAAAGTCACAAAAAGAATCAAAGAGGGCTCTGTATTTATTCATCATGGTTTTGGACATACAACCAAGGCTTGGAGTAGAGGATATGAAAAAGGCACTAAAGAGAATTGGTTTATCAGTGATGATGTTGATCCTCTTAGTGGAGCAGCAGCATTTCATAATGGTTTTGTAAAAGTAGTAAAGGCATAATATGAGTTTAATACATAAAAAAACAAAAAAACAAAAAAACCTTGCGATGGTTATAGTCGGAGATAGATGTATTGGTTGTGATGCCTGCTATGTCTCTTGTAAAACCGATTGGGATGTGCCTGCTATGAAAGAGGCTTTTAGAACAAAGGTGTTTGAAGTAGAGGGCGAAGATGTGCATGGAAACCCTACTATCGGATTTTTACCGACATTGTGCAACCATTGTGACAATGCACCTTGCGTTGATGTTTGTCCAACGGGAGCTAGCTTTAAGAGAGATGAAGATGGCATAGTATTGGTTGAGCCTGATATGTGTATAGGGTGTAAAGCCTGTATGGTTGCTTGTCCTTATGATGCAAGATATTACAATGAAGAGGAGCAAACAGTCGATAAATGTACTTTTTGTCTACCTCGTATCAGTAATGGTCTTGATCCTGCCTGTGTAACTACTTGTGTAGGAGAATCAAGAAACTTTGGCGACTTGAACGACACTGACAGCAATGTTTCAAAAATGCTAAAAGATGCAACAAGCATATATAAACTCAAAGAGGACGAGGGAACATCACCAAATGTTTACTATGTCACACTAAATTATTAGGAGAATGAAATGAAAATCAAAAAATTAATCATAGCAGTTTTAGGCTTAGGGCTGTTGCTAGGGCTACTTGGCATAAATTTGAGTGCTCAAAACAGGCAAAATTACAGTATGGACAAGACTCTTTGTGCGCATTATGTAAAACTCTCAAGAGCACAGGTTGATGCTGACAACTTACCTCTTGCAAAAGTATATGCACAAAAAGCAGTACAGGCAAACCCATGGGAAAAAGCTGCTTGGGCAAATTATAATGATGTAATTCAAAAGTTGGCCGACAATGGAGATATACAAGATTTTGATACTTTCATCGAAGAATCAACTGCAGCACAAAAACCAAAAGCAGATGCAGGTGCTCAATTTGAGGGTTGCTAAATCAATGTTGAATATTTAATTTTAAATGTTGAATAATACAAGAAGAAAACTTTTAAAACTCCTGCCATTTAGTGTGGCAGGAGTACTTACCTACCCTATCGGAAAATTTATATTTTTTAGTGAAAATAAAAATAAAGAGTTCCAACTTTCACTCAAAAACATAAAAGATGGAATCACAAAGATAAAAAAACACGATATCTTCATCTATAAAACACCGGATAAAATAGAAGTATTCAATGCTCATTGCACCCATATGGGCTGCATTCTAAACTACTACAAAGATAAAAAAAGATTTATCTGTCCTTGCCACCATAGCCAGTTCACGATAGATGGTTTCAGGATAAAAGGACCTGCACAGAGAGATTTAGATAAAATATCCTTTAAGATAAAAAATAAAAAACTCTTCATAGGATAGGCTTTTATGTCAAGAACAGTATCTCTTATAACACTTGGACTATTTTTTGTCAGTCTCTTAAGTGGTTTTGTTATCATCTTTGCCTATCATCCCTCAGATGCATTTACTAGTGTCCAAAAGATAGAATTTCTCATCCCTTTTGGTCTTTTTTTTAGAAAACTTCACTACTTTAGCTCTGAAGCTTTTACCTTTTTTCTACTACTTCATATATTTCTTGAGCTCTCTAAAAAAAAGATATACATAAATGCCACTTCATGGAACTATTCGGTTTTGAGTTTTGCTCTAGTTATAGTGTTGATGTTTAGTGGATTTGTACTAAAAGCAGACTTAAGTGCAAATGCAGCCGCCCAAGTTGCATATAGTCTCATCAAAGATACACCTCTTTTAAAAAATCTTTTGCCTCTATTTCAAGACTCTAGTATTTTTTACTATAAGTTCTTTATCTGGCATATACTCTTTTTACCTCTTATCCTAGGCTATGCTATATACAAGCATACAAAAACTCTACATGTAGAGGCTGTTTACTTTAGTATCGCCATTGGCTTAAGTCTGCTTATATCTATGCTATTTTCTATGCCAAAAGATATAATTTTAAGCTCTAAAGCCAAACAATTAAGTAGTCCATGGTTTTTTGAAGGAGCAGAAAATTTACTCTTAAAATCTTTCTCTGCTCTTAGCATAAATCTCATACTGATAACTCCATTTATACTACTTGTTGCATATTTTTATATAAAACCCAAAAATATAGCAAGAATTTTACTTTTCTCTTGGCTTTTGGCTTATAGTTATATCTCGGTATTTTTATCATGAAACTCAAAAATATACTCTCTCTCTTAGCTCTACTTTCGCTTTTTATTCTGGTTTTTTCTATATTTTCAAATGAGACAAAAATCCCAAAAAAGATAACAAAACCGGATCAATGCATGAGTTGCCATGCCGATATGAGCGATATAGACCATGCTCACCCTAAAGAGATATTTGGTTGTGCTTCGTGTCACGGTGGCAACAAATGGGCAACAAATAAAAAAGATGCCCACAGAGATATGGTACTAAATCCTGCAAGATTAGAGCATGTTAGTATATTTTGCATAAAATGCCATAAAAATATAATCAAAAGGATCAGCAACTCTATGATGCAATCCCAAAGTGGAATTTTAAATGTTTTAAAATATCAATGGGGAGAGAGTAAAGAGTTAAACTCAACTGCCGGTATAGCAGATATCAGAGGCGATACAAATATCTCCTTGGCTCAAAACCACTTTAGAAAACTCTGCGCGGCTTGTCATATCAATCAAGATGAAAAAATTTTCAAAAATCAAAAAGTTGCAAGAGGCGGAGGTTGTAGCGATTGCCATAGAATTTCAAAGACAAAAGGCAACTTGCATGCTAAATTCACAACAAGAATTCCCACAAAAAACTGCCTCAAATGCCACAATCGCTCAAACCGTATTGGGCTTTCATATGAGGGTGTTTTTGAAAGTGCGGGTTACGGCACGCCCTATAAGCACGGAGATTTCACGCATAAGATGAGTGATGGCAGAAGATTTTATTATAATCTTCCTGATGACATACACCACAAAAGTGCAAACATGAGTTGTATAGATTGCCACAGCGAAAAAGGTGTGATGGGGAATGGCAAAAAACACTACCACATGGAAGAGGCCGAAGATATCAAGTGCAAAGACTGCCATAAACCCCACTTTAAAAAAGCAAATACTCTTGCCCTTACGCTAGCCGATACAAACGAAAAAGTACCTGAGCCAAAAATCATAGCCTATACTAAAAAATTCAACTCACCGCTATACAATATACAAAAAGATGGAAATAGAACTGATTTTTATAGAAAAATTGATGGTAAAAAGTTTAATTTACCCAAAATGAGTGATAAACCATATCATACTTTAGCAATTCACAAAAGGCTAGATTGCTCGGCATGCCACTCTTTGTGGGCTCCTAGTTGTTATGGTTGTCATGAAGTATATTTTGAAAACGGAAAACAGTTTGATTGGGTGAAAAGAAAAAATACAAAAGGGCAATGGCAGGAACTAAGAAGCTTTTTGAGGTTTGAGAATCCAAGCTTAGGCATAGGATACAATAAAAAGATCATGCCTTTTGCACCGGGGTGTCAGGTAATCGGCACTATTTTTAAAGACAAAAAGGTGGAGAAATTTCACTCAATGGCGATGGCGGGCTGGGATCCCCACACTACTCAAAAAAAGAGTAGAACTTGTGTGAATTGCCATTTCAATCCTGCATCTCTTGGACTTGGGAGAGGAAATCTAGATATAAAAGACGGAAATATAACATTTAATCCGATTTATGATTCGACAAAAAGCGGTATGCCTTTTTCATATCCTATAGATGCTTTCGTCTCAGCAAAAGGGAAGCAATTTCAAAGCACATCAAGAAAAGAGGCGAGAAGTTTCAACAGAGTTGAGCTTCAAAAGATAGTCGGTGCATACAAGTGCATCATCTGTCACGATAGTTATAGTGACAAAATTTACAAAGACTTCAATAAATCAAAAAAACTCTTTTATAGCGGAAAAACAACATGCTTAAAATAGTGATTTTTATATCCATACTATTTGGTTCACTGCTTGCAAAAGATTGTGCCTCATGCCATCCAAAAGATGCAAAAAACTGTCAACATAGCTTACACTACACCCTCAAAAAAGCTATCAATATCACTAGAGTCGCATGGGGCATAAAAGATAGCAATGTTACACTCCAAACTCTGCCACTGCCAAAAACAGATATAAAAAAACCAAGTGATTTGGTAGATGATTTTCTAAGAAGAAAATGTCTAAAGTGCCACCTTGGAAACAGATCAAGCGGTGAAAAAGGGATGAAAAGAGGTAAAAACTGCCTAGCATGTCACACTCCACACCAAAAAAATGGTAAATGTCAAAAAGGTAAAATAAGTATGGACAAATGTCTTAGCTGCCACAATAAAGAGTTTGTAGGCGGAGATTTTTTAGGGCTTTTTCCAAAAGATTACGACAAGAGTTATCGCGCACCTCTAACAAAAGACGGCAGATACCCTCCTAAAAAATATGGCATAGATTTTCACCACTTAAGCCCAGATATACACTACCAAAAAGGCATGACTTGTGTGGATTGTCACGATAAAAATGATATGCAAGGCATAAAAAAAGTAAGTTGTACCGACTGTCATAAAAATCTAAGTAAGAAAAATCATACTGCGTACCATAAAAAATTAGCTTGTAGCACTTGCCACTCTGCGTGGAACAATAACTCTTACGAACTCTCTGTCTTTAGAGATAATACGAGTGATTATAAAAAATGGAAAAACTTAACACTCCAAGAAGATGGTTATCTGACAAATTTCTTACGCATTGCCCTAAGAAGCAAGAAAAAAATCCCACCGAAGATGCCTGATTGGATAACTCACAAGTTTAAAGAGGGTATTTGGTACAGTGGATACAGATACAAAAGATGGGAGAATTTTAATCTTGCCAATTCAAAAGATGGCAGAATTATGATAATCCGCCCACTTTTTCAGTATCGCATCAGTTATAGAGACAAAAACGGTAAAATGATTTTAGATGATGCAAACAAGATAGACGGTAAAAAGATAGAAGTTTGGCTACCCTACTCTCCTCATACCATAAGCAAAAGAGCAAAATCATGTGAGAGTTGCCATAATAATCCACTAATCATAAATCCAAAAAAAACAGGCTATGAAGTCTTAGATATGCAACTTCCAAACAACATCATAAACGGCTCAAAACTAACAAAAAAACAGATAAAAAAGATGACTTCCAAAAGATATAAAAAGATCAGAGCCAAAATGTTGTTTGGCTCTGATTAGCCAATTTTTTCAACAAAATAGTATATCACCTCTTTTTTATTTGCCGATAAATAAAATCAACTATAAAATGAAAACTTAGATTTTACTAAATGTAGGCAAAATATAACTTTTTATTATTTTATTATTATTAACTAGTAATTGTTTAAGCGATTATTAATTTTATAAATCCTAGAATATAGTAGCGTCAATGTCAAATCAAAGGATAAATCATGTGGGCTTTGAGATATCTGTTGGCTATTTGCCTTACTACTTTTTTTGCACTCGCTATGGACTTAACACACAGAAGCAATACTCACGAATTAAGTCTTCACACAAATAAATTTCACTCCGGTCTAAAACTAAAAACCAAAAAATCGCCGGATCTTACTATAAGATCAGTCTTTATAAAACCAAATATAAAAACAGGAGATTCTATCGGCAAAAGGAGAGAATTATCTCTTAGTATAGCAAACATAGGAAAAGCTGATGCTCCCAAATCTATACTAAAACTTACATGCAGAGCAAGCAGTGGAGTATGTCCAAAAATTTTAAATAGCTCGACTATCTTAAGCTCTATTAAACACGGAAGAGCTCTGAAAGTATATATACCAAAAAATACTTCAAAAGAGAGGTGGACAAAAGGTTTATACTATATAACTGCAATTATAAAACTCAAACCTGCCACAACTTTTTCAACGAATGCCCTACATCCAAAAGAGTCAAATGTACGCAACAATAAAAAACACTTCACCGTAAAAGTTAAATCAAACGGATATATAGATTTGGCGATAAGAGAGATAAAACTCTCTAAGAAAATATGTACCCAAAAGAGAGTAAACCAAAGTGGAAAAATAAAGGTTAAAATAACAAATTTAGGCAATTTGGATGCACCTAAAAGCACTATGTGTATAAAATGCACAAAAACCGATCAAACTATGAGTTTTACAACTACTAACTCCTCTTCCTCCTGCCCATCATATCTAAGCGGATATGCAAAAATACCCCCTGTAAAACCGGGCAAGAGCTTTGTTTTAAAATGGCCTTTAAACTCTTCTGAGATTTGGAAAAAGGGAAAATACAAACTACTTTTCAATGCGAATTGCACTATCAGGGACGGTATCAAAGAGCATGACACTTATGATAATAACAATAAAAAGATATTCAAATTTGAAGTAAAAAGTTGCAAATCAAAACTCACTCCTATAAAACATATAGATATAGGTAAAAAACTCACCCCTATGCCTAAAAACAAAATAATTTTTAAATCCATTTCTCCAAGTCATTGGAAACGAGGAAAAAAATATAATGTTATGGTAAGAGGAGATAGATTTAGTAAAAATATAAAATTCAAATTTAACAAAAACATCTCTGTTTTGTCTCAAATATTTTTAAGCAAAAAAGAGATTAAACTACATATTAAAGTATCACCAAATGCAAAAATCGGTAAAGCCCGTCTTTTATACAGTATTAAAAACAGCATAACAGCTAAGCAGATCAAGACAAAACTGTACGGATGGATAGAAAAGAGTGTTGTATTTAAAAAAGTTATGCCAAAATTTAAAATCAAGCCTATCACAGCTGATTTGGTTTTTCCTATGGGGAAAATTTTGCTCGAAAATCCCGATTTCGGATCTTTTGGTTGTGGAGGAGATGTCTATCAAGACAAAGGCATACCAAAACTTGACGACAAAACTGTCTTTAAATTTAGAGAAGAAAATCCGGGACTTGCTGAAAACTTCCAGCTTCTCATAACCAATAAAAAAGGAGATATTCTTCTTGCTAAAAACTTAGGAAAATCAAAAGCATTTCACTCTAATCCTAGTTTTATATATAAGATTTTAGAGTTGATGAAACACCCATACAGTTATAAAAAAGCCAAAAATTCTATAGCAAAAAACATAAAAGCCAAAGGCAAAGTCGGCAATTTCCAAGAGATTCAAATGCACTCTTTGGGCAAATCTGTAAAGGTGACAAAACCAAATATTTTTCAGACAAATTCTCACTCAAATGCAAAGTTAAACCCATTAAACAAATCAAATCACAAAAGTGCCTTTCAAAATACAAGCTCATTTGAAAAATCACCAAGAGAGCGATATATAGATGAAAATCAAAAAGATATAAATCTCTTTTGGAAGGTGATAGGCTCAAGAAGCTACAAACAAAACGGAACAACAAAAAACAGTGGTGACAAAACTAGTGGAATCAAACTTACAACCTTTATAGTGGAACAATCCCAAAGCTGGCCTCTCTCACTTGATGACTTTACAACCGGATTGACTTGTAGGGCTGACCATAAAAAAGCAGCCATAAATATTCAAAATCTAGACCTAGGCAAAGGCAAAGAGCCCGGAGTCACCGCAACAGTAAACTATACAGGCGACCATATAGAACTCTCAGGCTCATTTGATTTGAAAAAATCACCTTGGGCGTACAGAGATTATACTTCAAATGCTGTATGGGTCGGACCTAGGAATATATTTGTCAGTTGGGGTGATGGAGTAGTTGAACCGCTGAATTTGAAAAAAGTCAAAAAAAATTATGAAATCAATGCCATGACACACCGTTACTTGAGCCAAGGCACTAGAAAAATTCGTGTTTTTATGCTTCCCGAGGACGATATACAACACACTAACCCTTCTAGTGTGGTCGCAGCCTATGATTTTTATGCAAATTCACAAAGTGCTTCTCTTAACACATCTTTTGGTGTAGCTGGTATTTCCAAAGATGACCCGTATTTCCAGACACTTCAGATGGGAGGTAAACTTCCGACTCCAAATATGAATATGGTTGAGATTTCAAAACATGCTTATATGATATATTGTCATAAAATCGTCATAGACCCTAGAGCCGACCTTGTAGCTTCAGGACCTTTGCATCTTGATAGCATCTCCATTACTGATGCAAATGGGGGAAGCGGAAGCTCTAAAACAACAAATTCTAACTCAAACAAACTCTTTAGTGTCTCTAAAAACAGCTATGCTTTAACGAGCAAAACAACCCTTAAGAGTTCAAAAAAACTCACAAAAACAAGTAGTATCAAAAACCTAAGCACTAGGAGAGTAAAATTCAAAGAGACTGCCGAATTTACAAACTGCGACTCTCTTCAAGCAAATGCGAAACTAAGATACTATGGAAAAGGAAGTGTTCAGTTCAAATGGACACTCTACGGCTCTGGAAACTCCAAACTATCTCTTGGCGAATACTCCCAGCCTGTGGGTCCATCTAAGCAAAGAAAAAATCTAACTTTAGATAACTACAACACTCCTTCACCGGACTCATATAGCTATTTTCCGATTGACTCTAAAGTTTTGGAATTGGATAAATTTAAAGTTAATCAAAAATACAAAATATTTGTAGATGCTACGGTTGATCCATTTACCGCCTCTACTCTTTCACAAAAAGAGATGTTAAACGAGATAAAAAATTCGATACCACATGTACAGCAAATCGCTTCAAATGTTATCACAACTCACATGTTTAAAGTAGCCTTTAATACAAAAACTATAAACAATCCATATCTTACACAGATACAAAAGAGCGGGGCAAAATTTGGAGTTTTATCTCCTTCTAAACATTTAGCAAGCGGTATGCCTATGGTTGCTAGTGTAAACCAAGCCATATCACATGCTACGGGCATTTCGCCATCATACAAAAATGTTCCAAAGAAAAAACCATACTATGTCAAATCAAGCTCTTATGATTTTAAAGTTGTACCTCATGCAAAAGGCAAACCTTGTAAGTTCATAATCACGACAAAATCCGGAGATAAGTTTATAGTTAAAAACATATCCAAAAGTGTCACCGAAATAAGCAAAGGTGTATATAGTGGAAGTGGAAGTATAGATATAAACTTAAATGCCGGCGATACAAGCGAAATGCTCCTAC
>JALVAU010000012.1 GCA_027011025.1 Campylobacteraceae bacterium
CAGTTCAAAGAGGCTATTGAAGAGTTAGAGAGTGATGATGCAACTGATCTTATACAAGATATTGAAGACATAGATAAAGATAAAGCAAAAGAGATATTGGGAACTCTTGATGAGGAAGATCAAGAGGAGATAAAGAGGCTCAGAAAATACAGTGAAGAACAAGCCGGTGCCCATATGCAAACAGAGGTATTTAAGGCTTTTTATGATGAGAAGATTCAAGATGCACTTTCAAGACTCAGAAGAGATAAACAAAAAGGTGAATTAGAAAATATACACCACCTTTTTATAGTAGATTCTCTTGGAAGATTGATGTTTTCTATCAGTTTGGAAGATTTGATACTTTTTGATTTTAGTAAAACTTTTGAGGAGGAGTTAAAAAATAGAGAAGATGAGTTTCAGCCAAAGTATATAAAAGATGATGAAAGTATAGAAGATGCTGTACATATTTTTGAAGATTTTGATCTCTCTGCTTTGCCTGTTGTGGACTATAACAATAAACTTATAGGTAGAATTACAGCAGATGATATCCATGATTTTATCCAAGAGAGTGCAACTGAACAGATATATGGTTTAGCAGGGGTTGATGAGGAGGCAGAGCATGATGAGAGTATCAAAGAGGCAGGAAAGTCTCGTGCATCTTGGCTCTTTGTCAATCTAATAACAGCACTTTTTGCATCTTTAGTTATTGGGCTCTTTGATCACACTATAGAGTCGTTTGTAGCACTTGCAGTTTTGATGCCGATAGTGGCATCAATGGGTGGCAATGCAGGAACACAGACCTTGACTATTATGGTTCGTCAGTTGGCATTGGGAGAAGTTGATTTTAAAAATGCAAAAGATGCCATAAAGAAAGAGCTTATACTTGCATTTAGCAATGGTGTTATATTTGGTGTATTGATGGGGTTGATAGCATTTTTTTGGTTTAAGGATATAAGATTGAGTCTAGTTATATCAACCTCAATGCTTATAAATCTATTTAGTGCGGGATTGACAGGCGCAACGATACCTCTTTTGTTAAAAAAACTAGGCATTGACCCGGCTGTTGGAAGTACGGTTTTGCTCACAACTGTCACAGATGTCGTTGGGTTTTTTAGTTTCCTAGGACTTGCTACTTTGGTATTGTTATGATATATCCTTATCTATTTCTCTCTTGAGAGCATAATTTTATGTTTATACATATCTGCTTTTATGACGATATCTGAAAACTCAATAGGTTGCATTTTCTCATCGTAAGAGAGTCTATGCAGAGATAGAAGAGGAGAATCTTCTTTAATCTCTAGTTTCTTTGCCTCCTGTTTTGTGGCAGCTCTTGCCTCTACAGTCTCTACTGCTTTGTAAAATTCTATATTATACTCCTCTTTCAAAAAAGTATATAGAGATTGGATTTTAAAATTTTCTTGTATGTTAGGAGCATTTTTTGCATCAAGATAATTTATCATAAGAGCAAAAGGAACACCGTCTAAAACTCTAAATCTTCTTATGCAAAGAAGAGTATCACATCTTAAAAGATTTTTTACATAATGTTCAGTGTTTATATACTCATACTCTATGGTTTTTGTTTGAAGAGAGTGGTTTTGTTTAGAAAATCTTTGGGCAAAGGAGCCTATAGAACTTGCATCGTATAGAATTTTTTTATCTTTTACAAAAGTACCTTTCCCCTGTTTTTTTATGATGACACCCTCTCTGTCCAACTCATCCATCGCTTTTCTTACGGTGATTCTGCTCACTTTGTAGATTTTGATTAGTTTGCTCTCAGGTGGCAATAGGTCATTCGGTTTGTAGTTAGTCTCTATATCTTTTAGTAGTTTATGTTTTAGTTGCACATATAGTGGTATTCCGTTATTTTCAAACAAAAATATACCCTCTCTTAAAGTTTATCCTTAATCATACATTATAAGAATTTAAATAGTGCTTATAATCATTAGCAAATATTACAAATTGACACATAATTCTGATAAAATATATTATAACATTATAATAATTCAGTTATCATTAATGATAAAATTTATATAATGGACTTACTGGCTAACTTTGTGTACTAAGAACTTAAATTGCAATTTTAGTTGATAAAGAAGAATAAGGAAAATCATGAAAACTAATCAAAAAGTACTTTTTGTGGATGCAGGAACATCGTTTTACAGGGTAAATCGTTATGAATTAGGTGAGTTTTTTGGTCCGGTTGATTTAGGACTTCACCTTGCTGGAAAATTTAATAGTTTAAACATAGGTACGGGAGTTTTGGCAGGTTCTATATTTCCAGGCTCAAATCGTTTGGTATTTACTGGATTTTCACCTGCTTGGGGAGGGTTTTATATCTCTTCCATGGGCGGAGCTGGACTTGTATTTAACAATCTTGGTATAAATATGCTCTCTATCGTCGGTAAAGCTGCGACACCCTCTATTATGTGTCTAAATAGAAAAGAGGGTGGTGAGATTCAAGTACAGATACACCCTGTGGATATAGATAAAGTTTGGAGCGAGGGGAGAGGTGGTGTTTATTCACTGATGGAGTATGCATTGGAAAACTTTGGACATAGATATAGTACAAATCCTCGTATTTTGGCAACGGGACCGGCATCAAAATCGACCGATTTTGGCTCTATCTGTTCTGCTCCTATAAAGAAAAATGGAGTTACTTTTGTAGATACATGGGCAGGAAGAGGTGGTTTTGGAACTAAAATGTTTCAAGAGCATGGGATTGTCGGTATCATATATGGCGGAACATTTTTAGAGGATGATTTTAGAGATAGAAAAGTAGCAGACAAGTGGTTTTATGATAAATACAAAATGAAGCTTTCCACAAAAGATATGGAAGCCACTACAAAGTATCGTTTTGATGGAAATTTTGAGACAGGTGGAACATTTGGGGTTAATTATGCGAGTCTTGCCGGAAGTATGCTCTCTTTTAATTATAAAAGTATATATATGGAAGAGGATGAGAGGTTAGATATTCACAATAAATTTGTCATAAATCACTATTTAAAGCAGTTTAATGAAGAGACAATTGCCACAAAAAGTTCAAAAAACTGTGGTGAGCCATGTTCGGCAGTCTGTAAAAAGATGAATGATAAGTATAAAAAAGACTATGAACCATATCAGACTATGGGGCCACTTTCTGGCATATTTGACCAAAGAGCAGCTGAAAAGTTAAACCATAAAGCAGATATGTATGGCTTTGATGCTATATCTGTCGGCGGTGCTCTCTCTTGGCTTATGGAGTGCCTTGTAGAGGGAGATTTGACTCCTGAAGAGCTAGGGATAAAAGGGATACCAAACTTTAATCCAAAAGAGTTTGATGTGGTAGAATCCTCTATGCATAATGCCGATATAGGCGTGGCACTTCTTGATTCTATCATACACAAGAGAGGTATTTTAGACTTCAGTGATGGTGCGAGAAAATTTGCACAAGATATCTCTAGGCAAAAAGGCAAGAGAATTTTAGACTCTTTTGTATATACAGCATATGCTAGAAAAGGGTGGATGGTACCAAACCAGTATTGGACACCAGGCGTTCTATCTCCTATGCCAATTATGGGTAAATACTATATGTACTATGGACCTGATTTTGTAGAACCAAGAGAGTTGGGACGCAAGGGTGCTAAAAGATTAAGCGGAGAGTTAGTGCTTGACAATATCGGAATTTGTCGTTTTCATAGACAGTGGGCAGAAGAGATGATGCCAGAAGTGATGGGCTCTTTGTATGGACTAAAAGAGAAGTATCTCTTAAGTATAAGTACTACCGCAAATAGAATCGGTGGAAGAAACTCTTCTATATTTTGGGAATCAGAGAGAAATATAGATATGATATATACATTTTTACTAAGAAAACACAGCGTTGATGGGAATAATGATGCCCAACTTGTAAAATGGATAAATCTCTTCAAGAAAGATAAGAGAGAAGCTGCTATGAGTTTTTGGTATGAGATGCATAAAGGAATCCAAGAGACTCTTAGAGAATTTTAATATTCTACAAATCGAAGATATTTTATTGGAGTGTTAGTAATAGCACTCCAAATACTATCCTATAAACTCCAAAAGAGACAAAAGTAAATCTTTCTAAAAATGATAAAAAGAGTTTTATGGTTATAAATGCAACAATGAATGAGACAAAAAAACCTACACCCAAAGTCAATATATTTGTACTAGAGAACTCTTTGTAGTGCTTTAGCATATCATAGCCGCTTACTGTCAACATCACGGGAAATGCCAACAAAAAACTAAACTCTGCACTAATTTTTCGGTTTAATCCCACAAGTAAACCTCCGATGATAGTAGAACCTGCTCTACTAGTTCCAGGAATTAAAGCAAAAACTTGAGCGATGCCAATCCAAAGAGATTGTTTGTAAGTTACATCTTCAACATTTAGGTCTGTATGCTTTTTTTCTTTATAAAACTTTTCAACTATCAAAAAGACAACCCCGCCTACAATAAACATTATAGCTACAATT
>JALVAU010000013.1 GCA_027011025.1 Campylobacteraceae bacterium
CTAATATACTCGCCATTAGAATAAGTATATTCTTCATACAAACAACCATTTTCATTATATGATTTCTCTGTACCATCTTGTGCATCATTAGTATAAGGAATTTCAAAATTAAGCTGACCAGATTCATAATAACCTTTTTCTATACCGTCTATTTTACCATTGACATAAGGAATTTCCTCTTTAATCTGTCCTGATTTATAATAATATTTTGCTACACCTTCTGCTTTACCATTGATATAAGAAATTTCAAAACTAAGCTGACCAGATTCATAATAATCTTTTTCTATACCATTCTCCACTCCATTGCTATAAGGAATTTCCTCTTTAATCTGCCCTGATTCATAATAATATTTATCTATACCGTCCGTAGTAAGGTGATCAGGTAGTCGAGGTTCTTCATAAGCAATTGTCCCTGTATCAGCATAATAATTACAGTTCACATTGCCAATATAAAAAGCATACTGTCCATTATAAGTTCTAGGGCAAACCTGAGGATCAGGCCAGTTATCCCATGCTTTATCTGTAGTTTGATTATTGTCTTGTTTTACACACTCCCCATCCTTCAACTCTTCATCATCAGCACACTTATAGTAAAGATATCCTCCACTCTGTATTTCTGAGTCATAATTTAAACCACCGACTACAGCTCTTGCAAATGGATAGATAGTTGTGGTTTTATCTATGTATATAGGTCCTGTATATGATAAAATTGTATCAGATTTATTTAGACTATATTTGATATCAACTCCTTCGGATTGAGAGAGTGTAACATAAAATGGATCTTTGAAGTCATAAGTAGTTGTAGCTTCAGGAGAAGCTGTTACTATTTTTGGTATTAGATCAAAGCTTTTGGTATTGCTTTTGTACTGATTATTCATTTTTACCTGCACTATTATAAATCCAAATGCCAAATCTTCTGGAACTTTAGTCTCAAGAGAGTTGGCACCATGATATGTTGGTGCATCAACCTCTACAGTCTTACTATTATGATCTGTAAAATATATCTTTATATCTGAATTTGTCATGGAAAAACCTTTTCCATAAATAGTTAAGCTTTCTCCTCTAGTAAGTTTGTTCTTAGAGAGACTTGTGATACTAAGCTCCATATCTAAAAATACTTTATAATGCTCGTCTCTAAAACTTGCCGGGACTTTTACATCTATTTGATTATTTGTGATGCTGTCTGTAAAGCTTGTATTTAGTTGGAAGTATATAGGTCCGACTATATCGCTTCCTACATCCAACCATGAGAAAGGTATGTCAAACCATATAGAACCACTTCCTTTGTGTATCTTGTCTGCTGAGAGGGTATATGGTTGATATTTTCCATCTTTATCCAAAGCTGCTAACTCTATAGTCGGATTTGCACCCTCTTCATAGAGTCCATCTCCTGTTAATGTCACTCTTCTTGTCTCATCTGTTGTGGTTACTTTTGCCAATTTAAAAGGGTATGCAGGATCATAATATTTTAAAAACACTGGAAAAGTTATCTTGGTAAACTCAATATATGGAGGTGTAGCCATCAAATCTTTTTCTAAAAAGGCTAAATCTGCAGCAGACATCCAAATACTGCCTGTAGCAGATATTACCTTCCCAAGCCATTTCACTTTCTCTTTTACCCATGTAAGTGGATGTTCAGTATAATACTGGGCTATCATTTCCATTAAAGCCTGTAAGTTATCAGGGTTTTCGAACCCCTGTAAAATTTTTATTACTGCGTTTTCCAATTCTCCTGATTTTCCTGAACTAGAGTAATACTCGTCTAGAGCTGTTCTAAAAAAAGATTGACCAGATAACCACTCTATAGCTTTACGATATACCTGATCATCACCTGCCGGAAAAAGTGTACTAAAAACAGATATGGCATAATCCAGTAAGATTCTCTCTTGAAGGTCTCTGTTCATACCCATGATATAGCTATAATTTGGAGTGTCACTAGGTATAAATGCTAATCCTGGTGTATATAAAATTATTTTACTTGGTTGAAATTTTGTATTCACTGTTGTTGTCGAAGCATTATAGCCGGACTGAATAGTACCTTGAGGAGAGATTAAATCTCCTAAAATACCATTTCTTGGGATATGTATAGGCATTTTTGTAAAGATATTTATGGCTTTATATCTAGCAGGCATCATGGTATCATTTTGAATGACAAGATTGCCTGTTAAATCTCCTGAAAAGAAATAATAGGAAGATTTTCTATCTGCTGCTATTTTAAAATCATCTATTTCTTCCTGTGGGGAAACATCGATAGTGTCATCTGTTTGTAAATTTTGAGGTTTAAGTGCTTGTTTATCTTCATACATCTGTTTAAGTGCTGCTTGAGAATCAGAAAGTGCCTGAATAAAAGCAGAATGCTGATAGATGTTCTTAAGATTTTCTACTCTTAAAAAGTATGGGTCATTTTTGATAGATTGCTCAAAGTACTGGATAAAATCACTACTATTTTGAACAATAGTATCTTTTACCTCTTTTGGTGTTCCGCTTTGTGTTAGATAGAGATGATATATACCATTTGCCACTAAAGAGACGGCCGTCTCTTTAGGGCTTATTATTGTTGTTGTCTCATTTGGTAGAACTGTTGTAAACAGATATGTAGAGTATTCATTATTTGCTGGATTTTGTATCATAACATATGCGTCTGTTATCTTGTCTTTTGGGGTTTTAATATCAACTTTACCACTATTGTCCGGAGTGTAAGAGTTAAATACTACCTCTACATCAGTTTTATTTATATCTAAGGGTGAATTTTGAGGAAGTTCTACGGTTGCACTCACAGTGCTTGAGTTGTTTTCCCAGTTTATATATGTTGGCTCAGAATCTTGGGATATATAAGCACCTGTCTTTACATAATAATCATAAGTGATATTTGTTGCCTTATCCGTAGTTGTATATTCTGGACTAAGCGGAAAATGGAGTGAAGCACAATCTCCTTTTTGCATAAATGTTGTTGTATTTCGATCACTCTCTACATAAGTTTTAGAAGGGCATTTCTCTTTTGGATATGCTTCTATACAAGCTGAACCAACCGCTCCATCATTATAAGCTACATTCATTATGCAAGAGCTTATAACACCAAGAGGTGAAAAATTGTTTAGTATTTCACTGATAGGATTTGGATTTGCAAATATACTCTTTAGATACTCTTGGGCTTCGGCAACGGTTGATATATCCTCACCAATCCCCGATAATATCTTAATACTAGCCTTATAAGCAGGGTCATTCTCTATATCATTAAGATCTATTACATTTGTTTTATCTTTTAGTTGGTTTATAAACTCTAAAGCTACTTGGGTTTTATTTGTTATGAGGTCTTGTCTTAGTTTTGCAGCATCTAATTCACTTTGTGAGAGTGTTGGAAAGTTTTGTGGTGTCAAGTCAACTGTTAGTGAGGCATTTACAAATATGGCTACCATATCAGGTCTGCTTAATCCTTTGGTTAACTCTGTTGTCCAATAGCTTATACCTTCACTGTCTCCTTCTCTTCCTAGTGCATTTATATATATGGCTTTTACAAACTCTTCATTGTTTAAAGAGTTATAAGTTGATGTAAATACGGGATGATATGAAAAGCCTAGTGCTATCTCTTTAAATACTTCTATAGGGTTTTTACCTTGTGATTGTGCTTGTTGTGTTCTTCCTTTCCAATATGTTAATCCTGATAAATCAGGGGCTCTGTTGAAGAATGCTACATAGAGTCCTGCTATCTTTTGTTCGTTTGAGATGTCTCTTGCTAGGGATATCGTACTTAGTGTTAACAGCAATAATAACGCTGTGATTAATTTTTTCATTTTGGACTCCTTTTTGTGTCCTTGCATTAAAACTATTTTATGGGCACCCCTAATAACCCTATATACTGATAGAAGTCTAGTATAGGGTTATTAGAGGTGCCCTTTTATTTTACTATGCCTAGTTTTTAGTTAAAATAAACCTTTGACTCTATCAATCATCACTGCTAATCATCATCAAATTGTCCTAGGTTATCTACTCTTATTATTGGTGTTTGATTATTGCTCTCCTTAATTATTGCGGTCTTACTTTCATCGCACCAAGATTCATTTGTGTAAACTTCAGGGTAAGATACTTGTCTGGCTCTTCCATTTGTTTGTGCTGGTGGTTCATTCCAGTAACCTCTAGTATTTATACTAAAAGTAAAGAAGCTTGACAAGGACTTAGTGCACGATCCAAAAGAAGAAGAACCATCGCTAAACCTAGTACCATCATTTAAATCATTATCAATAGTTTCTCCAGTATATGTACCATTTAGAATCAATCTTCCATTGTTCCACTCTCCTGTACCCCAAATGTGAACTGTACTTTGAATATTAGAATGATCTTCTTTGCTTGTATAATCAAACTTTATATCTCCTGTTTTAGATATGTACATAGGAACCGTCAGGGAACCACCAGTAATCCATGGTGATGCAT
>JALVAU010000014.1 GCA_027011025.1 Campylobacteraceae bacterium
ATCTATTACAAAGGCTTTAATCCTATGTAAATATGATTAAAATCAGAGATTAAGGAAAATTAAAATGTCTTTATTAATAACAGACGAATGTATAGCCTGCGATGCGTGCAGAGATGAGTGCCCAAATTGTGCCATAGAAGAGTCGGATCCTATCTACATAATTGATCCTGATATTTGTACAGAGTGTGTCGGACACTATGATGAGCCAGCATGTATATCAGTTTGTCCGGTTGATTGTATAGTACCTGATAGGGACAATATCGAAAGTATGGAAGAGTTAAAGCTTAAATTTGAACAGTTAACTAGCGAAGAGTAATGGCAAAAAGAACTGCTGTTATAGATATTGGCTCAAACTCTGCTAGAATGGTTGTCTTTGAAAAAAGCAGCCATCTAGCATATCACTTAATAAAAGAGATAAAAAGCAGAGTGAGAATCGGAGAAGGGGCTTATGAGAATGGTGGCAGGCTACAAGATGTACCTCTACAAAGAACTTATGATACGCTTGAGGGATATAAAAATATAATAACCACACTAAAATGTAATAAGATTTTTTGTGTAGCAACCTCAGCCCTTAGAGATGCTCCCAATTCTCAAGATTTTATCAAAAAGATAAAGCAAAACTTAAAGATTGATATAAAAATTATAGATGGAAAGAAAGAGGCGTACTATGGAGGTATTGCGGCTAGAAATCTATTAATGCCCATAGAAAATGCAACTACAATTGACATAGGCGGAGGATCAACTGAACTAGCGCTCATAAGAGATCGAAAAATCATAGATACAATCTCAATCAACTTAGGAACAGTAAGGCTAAAAGAGCTATTTTTAGATAAAGAGGCAAATAGTGAAGAGATAATTGAACATATAAAACGATCTATCTCTATTTTGCCACAAAGTTTTAAAAATGACAATCTAATTGTGATCGGTGGCACAACTAGGTCTCTTTCTGAATTAATTATGAAAAATATATCTTATCCGCTTGAAACTGTGCATGGATTTGAATATAAACTTGAAGAGCATATACATCTTATAAAAGATATCAAAAACTCTACACTAGAAAATTTAAAAAATTTTGATATAAAAAAAGATAGACTTGACACCATCAGAGAAGGGCTTTATATATTTGAAGAGATATGTACGAAATTAGATAGTAAAAATATCATAACTTCAGGGGTGGGAGTTCGAGAGGGGGTATATCTATGCGATTTGCTAAGAAACTCCAACCATATATTTCCTCCAAACTACAGACTCAGTCTAAAAAGTCTTACAGATAGATTTGGGCTAAAAAATAGGCAAAACAGCTCAATTGTCAGATATGCACAAGACCTTTTTAATACACTTGAATATCTGCATCAAATGGATAAAAAATATCTCAATATTCTTCTTACATCAGCTAAACTGTACAATATCGGTATATGTTTAAATTATTATGAAAAAAATCTACATAGCTTCTATTTTATAATAAATGGGCTAAATTATGGTTTTTCTCATAGTGAAAAAATACTCATAGCACTACTCATAAAGTACCACATGAAAAAACTTCCATCACAAGATGACTTAAAAGCTTATGGAGATCTACTGCCAAATATAAAAACTGTAAATTGGCTCAGCTTTATACTCTCCTTGTCAAACTGTTTGCATAAAGACTTAATTGATGATAAATTTACTTTTAAGTATGAAAATCACACTCTATACATAAAAGCAGACAAAAAACTGTATCTAGCAAAAGAGTGCATTAAAAAGCTTGCAAAACCTGCCTCATTTGCTATTGTTTTAGAAAATTAAAACTGTCTTCCCATTGTAAATTCAAATGATGCCGTATCATCTCCTGCCTCTTCCATTAGAGGAGTTGCAAAGATCAGATTTATAGGCCCCATAGGAGATACCCACTCAAGATTTATACCTGTTCCCGCTCTTTTTATATCCAAATTATCTTCCCCAATCATACCATAATCAAAAAATAGAGCACCTCTCAATTTAAGTCGCTCTATCAAAGGAAAGCTTGCTTCGATACTATTTGCAAACATCATTGTTCCGCCAAGTAAGTCTCCACTGCTGTTTTTTGGAGATATTGACCTAGAAGCATAACCTCTAATAGTGCTTATTCCACCCATATATGCTTTTTCTCCGATTGGAAGATATCCATTGTCTATTATATAATTAAACCTCGCCCTATATCTCAAAATCAAATCATAATCTATCTTATCTTCTAATCCGTAAAAATATGCAAATCTTCCCCTAGTTTTCACAAATTTCTCATCTCCACCGACACCTGCAAACTCTACGCTTAAAGATGCACTCATACCACTTCTTGGAAGATAGTAATCATCTGTATTATTAAATGATACACCAGGTGTTATTGCACTTTTGATAGTTTTATCAGTTGTATATAAAGCTGGGTTTAGAGTGCTTGAGAGATCACTTAGTTGAGAGCTTTCTAATGTATATCCAACAGATCCATTCCAAAACTTTCCAAATTTTCTTCCAAGATTTAGATTAAAACCTGCTGTGTCTTGGTTGTATGTGGTATAGTCATATTTTGCCTTATATACACTTCCACCCAAACTATAAATAGAGTCAAAAATTCTTGGGTTTGTCAAAGATATTTTTCCGCTCAATTCCGAATCAGATCTATCAATATTTACTTCTGCTCTAATTCCTGAACCAAAGATATTGCCATCTGATAAGTTTGCACTAAGAAGTAATCCATCTGATGATCCATATCCAATTCCGCCTCCTATGGAAGCAGTTCGAGCCTCTTTTACATTTACTAGCAAGTCTATTTTGTTTTCACTTACTCTTAACTCTTTTATATTTGCATTTTCAAAATAACTTGTTCTTTTTAAAGCCTTTTTTGACTCTTTTAAATCAGTCCTATTATACAAATCCCCTGGGGCTAGATAGACTTCTCGCCTTATAACTCTATCAATTGTTTTGGTATTACCGGAAATTCTCACATCGTTTATATAAACCTTTTGACCGGTTTGAACTATAAAGTTTATATCTGCATTATGTCCTTTTTTGTCTGTTTTTACATCAGGATTTACCCTAACATAGGCATAACCCAAATCAGCTACCTTATCTTCGATAGTCTGTATATCTTTTCTCAATCTTTTAGAGCTAAACATCTGATTTTTTTGAAGATGCAGATCTGCTATTATCTTCTTTGTATCAAGAAGGCCTTTTGGGGCAATAATATTTACACTTTTTACTCTATACTGCTCTCCCTCACTCACACTATAGGTAAGATTTGCAGAATAACTATCCATATAAGCTTTTAAAAATGGGTTACTTACTTTCACATCAAGATACCCGTGTTGCAGATAATAATCTTTTATCCTAGATGAATCATACGGCAAATCACCAAGCCTTACCTCTCCATCGTCAAATCCCCACATCCACGATAAAAACTCCTCTTGTCTATTTGCAATAGATGACCTTATATCACTATAATCAAACTTCTTAGCCCCACACAGTAAAACTTTTTTGATGACTATCTTTTCACCTCTGTTTACAATCAAATTGAGCGCTAACGAGTTTTTATTTAATTTTTTACTATTTTCTTCAACTACTGTGTTAAAATAACCTTTGCTTTCATAGTATTTTTCGACTCTTTTTTTTGCAATTTGGACTTTGGTTTTATCATATATCTCACCTTTTTTTATGCCAACAACATCTTTTAGAGTCTTTTTGTCATTGTCCCCTATTCCACTGATATTTACATTTGCAATAACAGGCTTCTCAACAACATCGATACTCAAAGTTCCACCATTTTGACTTACTGATATATCTTTAAAAAACTTCTGCTTATATAGATCTTTGATACCTTGGTCAACTACTTCCAAATCAAGAGTATCACCTACATGTAGATTCATAATCTCTTTTGCTATACTTGGAGATAAGTGTATCAATCCATTAAACTTTATATTTTTAATTGTAACAGCATATACAGAAGTGACTAATAGCAACCCTGTCAATAATATTTTATTCATTTGCAACCTTTTTTGTCATAAAAAAAGGATATAATACCATTTTTGGAATTAATAAATAGTTAAAGCAAAGGTGTCACATGAAAGTAGGAATTATTGGTTTAGGTCTTATGGGAGGCTCACTTGGACTTGCCCTCAAGCATGTAAAATTTATATCTCAAACCTGTGGATTTGATCACAATCTTTCACATTGTGAAGAGGCTCTGAAGCTTGGTTTAGTAGATGAAATAGTATCTTTTTCAGAGATTAAAAAGTGCGATATAATTTTTCTTGCAATTCCTGTTGAAGCTATTATTTCGGTTCTGCAAAATTTAAAAGATATACCCAAAAACACCACCATCGTTGATCTAGGAAGCACTAAAGAGAAGATAATAAAGAGTGTACCAGAAGAGATAAGATCAAATTTCATAGCAGCTCACCCAATGAGTGGA
>JALVAU010000015.1 GCA_027011025.1 Campylobacteraceae bacterium
TTATAATACTACTTATCCTCTTCTTTGGATATCAAGCATTTATTTACCTCTCATATAGGTCAAACAATGCCGTAAGTGATGCGGCTTTTATCAAGAGTGACTCTATATCTATCTTGAGCTTTAAAGTTGACGGCAAAGTTATATATATAAACAAAAACGAGGGAGAGAGTGTCAAAAAAGGAGAAATCATAGCACGCATAGATGATAAAGATTTTCAAAATGCCAAAAAAGAGATTATCAATACCATAAAAGCAACCCAAAAAACCAAAGAAGCTCTTAGCCAAAAACTAAAAAGGGTTAGTAGCGAATTGAGTCTAAATGAAAAAATATCACAAAATAACATAGCCTCATACCAACAAAAAATCAAAGCACTAGAACTCTCTATCAAAGCAAATAAAACAAAGCAAAAAAAACTAACTCTCGATGAGAAAAGATACAAAAGAATGTTAAAGCAAAAGCTTATATCCAAAAATATTTATGAAAAAGTATCAACTGCCAAAAATTCACTTGGTGATATGATTCTCTCTGCTCAAAGTGAACTAAAAGCAACAAAATTAAACCTCAACAATGTTAAAAATGCTCTTGTGCTTTCAAAAATCAAAAAGACTCAAACAAAAGAGATACAAAAAAACATAGAATCACTAGGGCTAAAGATAAAATCTATGCAAAATAAACTCCAAGAGGTAAATAACAAGATAGGCTACTGCACACTATATTCACCAATGGACGGAAAAATAGCCAAAAAATTTGTAAATAACTCTAGTGTTATAGATGCCGGCTACCCTGTATATTCTATAGTTGACCCAAAAAATCTACATGTAGAGGTACTGCTCTCGGAAAAGAAACTCAAGGGTATCAAGGTCGGTAATGATGTTGATATAAAGATAGATGCCCTTCCAAATAGAGATTTCAAAGGCAAAGTTCAAAGTATATTGCCAACCTCTGCTTCAACTTTTTCACTAATTCCAAGAGATATTGCAAGTGGAGAATTTACAAAACTAGATCAAAGATTTACTATAAGAATCAGCCTTGAGAGTAAAAAAGATCTTCTTATCGGTATGAGCGCAAACATAGCCATAAAAAGAGAAAAATAGATGCAAGAGAGTGCCAAACAAAGCTGGGATATAAGCTCAAAAGAGAGGGCTATATTTAGCATCATAGTGATGACCGGAGCTTTTATGGCGATACTCGATACTACTGTGGTTGATGTGATTGTGCCAAAACTCACAGGTCCACTATCAACCGATATGTATGGAGTCCAATGGATAATAACAAGCTATATGATAGCTGCTGCCATAGCGCTTTTAATCACAGAATACCTCATAAAAAAATTTGGTGCAAAATATATATTTATAGCTGGAGTTGCTCTTTTTACAGCATTTTCTTTTATGTGCGGTATGTCAGACACACTCTCTTTTATCATCTTTGCAAGAGTTTTTCAAGGAACAGGTGAAGCACTCATCATGGTTACAAGCCATATCATGATATTTTCATATTTTCCACCAAAAAAACAGGGTTTAGCCATGGGAATTTATGGCTTAGGAGTCAGTTTTGCGCCTGCACTTGGTCCTACAATCGGCGGATATCTGACAGAATATTATAACTGGAGGATGGTATTTTTCATCAATGTTCCGGTTGGATTACTATTGACAATCTCGGGGCTTATGTTTTTACCAAAAGATTTAAATCTAAAGAAGATAAATTTTAACTTTTTGAGTTTCTTTTGGATCTCGGTCGGGACTATCTCTATCCTCATAATGCTCTCAAAAGGTCAGCAAAGAGGCTGGATGAATGACTCTCTCATCGGAATACTTTTCTTCACTTCCATAATAGGGTACCTTATATATATACTAAGCGAAATGTACTCAAAACATACACTTATAGACTTTTCACTCTTCAAAAATCCAACTTTTACAAACGGCATACTTATCTACTTTTTTATTTTGGGTTTTGGAATGTATCAGTATTTTTATCTACTGCCTGTTTATTATGAGCATATTAAAATGCTACCAACTCTTGATGCGGGAATATCTGTATTTGTTTTTGCGGTTTTTATCGGTATATTTTCACCTATCGCAGGAATTCTCTCAGATAAATTAGGTGCAAAAAATGTTGTATTGATGGCAACTATCGTCTATGTTTTAACTTCATTTTTTATCTTGCCGACACTCAACTATTATACTCCTTTGGTACAAGCTCAACTCTTAACCATACCTTTTGGTATTGGCATGGGGTTGTTTTTTGCTCCTGTAACAGTTCTACTTTTACAAAATGCTCCAAAAGAGAAGGGTGAGCTTGCAATTGTATTGATGGATTATGTCAGGTTTGTAGGCGGTAGTTTTGGTACGGCACTGGCCACTAACAATATGGAATACTTTAAAAATCTAAATTTTTTACACATGAATGAACTGCAAAACTCTCAATTTGTGATGCAATACATTCAAAATTTCAAAGACTTCTTGGGTATTTCAAGTGATTTGGCTTATGCCTCTTTTGGAAGATATGAGACATTTATGAGTTATAACTATGGCTTTTCATCTGTCTTTGCAAGTGCAGCGATCTGGGGAGCTATCGGTTCTGTTTTTACTGCACTCTTATTTGTAAAATTTAAACCAATAAAGGAAAAAAATTGAAAAAATATCTACTTATTTTATTGCCTATATTTTTATACTCCACAAGCTTTAGTGAACTCATAAAAAGTGTGGATAACAACCTGCTTGTAAAATCAAAACAACAACAAACAGTAGCACTAAAAAAGCTTCTTCTTGCCAAAAAAGCAAAAAACTACCCTTCTATAGATTTAAAACTAAATGCAATAAGACTCAACGATACGCCCTCTTCCATCTTTCACATTCCCGGTTTTAATTCCCCCGTTCCAGTCGGCACAAAAACAAACCTTGATGCTAAGCTTAGTATCGCCTATCCTCTTTTTACAGGTTTTGCTATAACAAAATCAATAGAAAAAGCAAAACTAAATATAATAAAAAGCAGACTAGAGACGAAAGATTTAAAAAGAAAACTATATCTTAAATTAGCATATCTCTACAGCTCTATATACTCATTGAACAAGGCAATAAAGGCGAGTGGCGAAGCTAAAAGAGCTATAGAAAAATCATACAAAAAAGCAGAAGGGCTATATAAAAACGGTTTCATAAATATCTCAAATTTATATAAAATTGAGGCCCAAAAATATGAAATTATCTCTACTATGAAAGCTTACGAGGAACAAAAAAATTCATTTATAAATGACATATACTACATTGCAAATATCAATATCGATGTTAAACAATTACCAAAATTTGATATAAATATTGATGAAAATAGACTGATATCCAAAGCGATGAAAAACAGGGCAGATATACAGGCTATAAAAACTGAACTAAAGATAGACAATAACGATATAGCACTCGCTAAAAGCAAATATTATCCAAGATTAATACTCTTTGGCGCCTACAAGAGACAAGGTGACAATCTTAATCTTAATGGAAATGGATTTAGCAATGCAGATCAAAGCTACATAGGTGCAAGTCTTAGTTATAACATTTTTGATGGCGGAGCAAGACAGAGTGAAAAAGAGGCCATTTATGCAAAAAGAAGTGCAAGAATTTTGTATTTTAGTGACTACAAAAGAGTTGTAAGAAAAAATATAAAAAATGCCATATCTAACCTCAAATCACTAAAGTATCAAATAAAAGCAGCAAAAAAACAGATAGTTGCATTTAAAAGTTATTATAACTTAACTAAAGGCAGATTTGAAAATTCTCTAGCTAGTGGAGATGAATTGAGTCGTTCTATCGCAGATTTGGCTCGTGCAAAAGCAAAAGAGCAAAATATAAAAGCAAAGATATTTTTTCAAAAATGTAAAATTTCACTAATGATTAACAATAAATGTATTCCAAGGCTCAATAAACTGTAAAATATTTTTTACTAAAAAGTAAAAAGGTAAATTAATAACATCTTAATAGTCTTAGGGTATAATGCACAAAAATATTTTTAAGGACTAAATCATGTTTAAGAATATAAAAATATCTACCAAATTAACTGCTATTTCAGTCGCATCTGTGATTGGGTTGCTTATACTTAGTACCATAAGTATAAGGTCAAGTAATATAGGAAGTAACGCTCTAGAGACTATATATGAAAAAAATCTTGCCCCATCTCTTAAGATAAATACTGCCAAAACTAAATTTAGCAGAATATTGAATGATCTCATACAGGTCACAAGTGAATTTCTTCCCACAGGCATTGCAAAGAGCAGGCTAAAAAAATTAAACTCTGATATAGAATCATATTTTAAAAGTGCTTTAAAGAGTGATTTTTACAAAGACCCATATTTAAAAAAGAATTTAAAAGAAGCATATGATAGATACAATAAAGACATCAAGCCAAATATAAACAATATATATAC
>JALVAU010000016.1 GCA_027011025.1 Campylobacteraceae bacterium
GATTATGACCCCCAATACCATCTACAAAAGATCCACACAATATAACTATATCAGAAATTGCATATAGATTTACCAATTCACCCATTTTATCACAAAGCACTACATCCTTGTCTAAATCATCACTATGAGTTATTTTAGACAAATCCATACTCTTCTCTTTACAAAATTCTATTAAAAATTTTTCAACTTTTTTAAACCGTTCAGGATGCCTAGGTACAACAATTATCAAATCTCCCTTAGACATAGTAATGTTTCTTAAAACCCTCTCCTCTTCACCTTCATGTGAACTTGCTATAACAATTACTCTTCTATTTGGTTTATTGTATTTTTTTGTTACTTTAGGTTGGGTATCGGCTTTTATGTTACCGCCTATCCTAACATCTCTTGCACCAAGCTTCTCTAGCCTATCTCTATCTTTTCTGCTTTGAGCAAAAACTATATCTATATTTGAAAAGATCCATCTGTAAAACCAGATAAATTTCATATAATTACCGTAAGAGTTATCTGAAATTCTTGCATTTATCAGTATGGTCTTGGTGCCCCTCTTTTTTGCAACGAAAAATAGCATCGGCCAAAGTTCTGCCTCTGTGACAACCAATACTCTATGTTTTCTTATCCAAAAAGGTAAAAATATCTCAAAAGGTAGGTATCTGATCTCAGAATTTTTTATCTCTTTTGCTCTTTTAAACCCAGTTTGCGTAATAACACTTATGTCGATATCATATCCGTCCAGATTGGCCATCACCGTCTCCAAAGAACTCACCTCTCCAAGAGAGCATGCATGAAACCAGATATCGTGTTTTTTAAAACTAGGACTGTTTTTCAAAAAAAATCTAGCAGGAATTGAATGCTTATATTTTTTTTTAAAACTAAGATATAAAAAAATTGGTATCGCTAGTAGATATAGAAGCGATACCAATGGATAGTAGATTAAAACCAATTATGCTTCAGTTTCCTGTTGTTTCTCTTTATATAGAATTCTACCGCAATGAGGGCATGTAACTATATCTTCTTCTTTTATCACAGAGGAGTATACTTTGTCATTCAATCTCATAAAACAACCATAACATGCCTGTTTTCGCACAGGAACAACAGTTGTATTTCCAGCCCATTTCTTGATTTTTTCATAAAATGTCAAAATCTTTTGATCTATTTTAGAGACTAGATTTTGCTTATTTTTATAAACTTTTTCTTTCTCTTTTTCTATATCTTTTAACTCATCTGCGATAGATGCTCTTATCTCTTCTACTTCCTTTGAAGCCTCTAGAAGTTTCTCTTTCTCTTCTTCAATATATAAATTTTTAGACTCAATAACCTTGTCAAGTCTCTCTATCTCTTCATTTGCAAAATCACTCTGCTCTTTTGCTATCTCCTCTTCAAGTCCAAGTGCCTTAACTTCTCTAGCTGTTTTTACAATGCTTGCTTTTTTTGATAACTCTTTAAGCTTTTGGGCTAATTCAGCAAGATGAAGTTCATTTTTACTCTTTTTTAACTTAGCCTCTTTTATCTCATCTGCATAAACTTCTATTATATTTTTTATCTCACTCTCTTTTTCCAAAGAAATATTTAGGGCTTTTTGGATAGTTTTTATGCGGGGCTCAAAACCATCTATACTCTTATCAATCTCTGACAACTCAATCAACTGTTTTAAATACTTATTCATCTATTTTTTATCCTTACTTATCTATACTCAAATGGATTTTTTGAGTTTGACATTATAACCTTTAATGGAAAATTTTTCAAATATTTAGCTAAACACTCTCCAAAAAACCTCTCACTTTCAAAGTGCCCTATATCTATCAATGTAAGTCCATTCTCTTTTGCCTCAAGTGCTTGATGATACTTAAAATCGCCACTCAAGAAGCAATCAGCATCTATTTGAGATATCATATCTCCACCACTTCCTGTTGTAATTGCACAGCTTTTTATACTATTTTTGCTATCAGTTATTCTTAGATTTTTAATTCCTAATTTTCTCTTTATATCTGTACAAATTTCATCTAAAGATGAATTTGTTTTAAAATAGCAGACAAATTCATCACTAGATATCACCTCATAGCCTAGAACTTCTGAAGCTACATATCGATTTAGATGAGTTTTATCAAAATTTGTATGCATAGAGATAAAAGATATATTTTTCTTAATCATCTTTTGAATTAGATTTGAAGGATAAGCACTAAAGTCTATCTTTTTTAAACCTCTAAAAACAAGCGGATGATGTGCGATGATGAGTGAATTCTCTTGGACATCTTCAAGCAAACTGCTATCTACATCTAAGCTTAGATAGATAGACTCTACTTTTGATTGCATCTCTCCAACAAGCAGTCCACTGTTATCCCACTCCTCCTGCAAAGAAAAAGGGCTGAGCTTATCTAAAAAGTCATAAATCTCTCTAACTTGCATCCAAGCCCTCTTTATACTCAACTGCGCAACCTTTTGCCAACTCTCTAATCTTCAATATATAGTTTTGCCTTTGGGTTACAGAAATTGCTTTCCTTGCATCTAGTACATTAAATGTGTGTGATGCAAGGAGACAATAGTCATACGCCGGCAAGGGTAGATTTTTCTCTAAGCATCTTTTACACTCTACTCCTGCATTATTAAACTGTTCTTGAAGCATCTTTACATCTGCAATCTCAAAGTTATATTTTGAAAATTCATACTCACTTCGTTTATGAACATCACCATAGGTAGTGACGCCATCTCTATTTTTGTTCCAAATCAAATCAAAAACAGAATCTTTATTTTGGAGATACATTGCCAATCTCTCTACCCCATAAGTAATTTCAACAGAGACAGGATGACAGGCTATACCTCCTACTTGTTGAAAATATGTAAATTGTGTAACCTCCATACCATCAAGCCAAACCTCCCATCCAAGTCCCCATGCTCCAAGAGTTGGTGACTCCCAGTTATCTTCTACAAATCTTATATCATGCTTCTTTAGATCCAAACCCAAAGCCTCTAAACTTTTAAGATACAACTCTTGTATATCATCTGGACTAGGTTTTATAAGCACTTGAAACTGATAATATGCCCCTAATCTATTTGGATTTTCTCCATACCTTCCATCTGTCGGTCTTCTGCTAGGAGCTACATAAGCTGTCGCCCAAGGTTTCTCTCCTAAGCTTCTTAAAAATGTAGCATTATGAAAAGTACCGGCACCCGCTGGAAAATCATATGGCTGAACGATAGTACACCCCTCATCTTGCCAAAATGTTTGTAATTTTAATAACATTTCACTAAAAGTTAACAATTTTTTATCCTTATAATTCTATTTTTTGTAATTTTCTATAGCTTTGTTCCACATCAATTTATATTTTCTTCTTGTAAACTCTAACTCTTCTTGAGTATGTTTTAGCTGACTAGTTAGAGTCTCCACGACTTTTCTATCTTCGTCATACAGCTCTTGCATAGAAAACAGAGCCTCTTTTAAAAATCTATTTTCACTCTTAAGTGCTTCTAGTGTTTCATCTTTTGCATCAAGCACTTTTTCGTGAAGATTTAAGATGGTACCTATGGTTTTTTCTACAAAATCCGCCCCTGCTAGCTGGGTTGTTTCACTGCTAAGAACAACTTTGCTGTCATTTTGAGGCATTATAGAATAGGTTGCTCTATTTGCTTCTATATATCTCTTACCATTATCTTCTTTAACACTCAGTTTTCCTTTTTTGATCATATCTTCAACTGTATCCAAATCTAAGTGAATAAGCTTGCTAAATTCATCAATTTCTAACCAAGTTTGCAAGATGTCTCCTTTATACCAATAGCTCTATAGAAACCGAATCTGTCTCCACCTTTTTCGCTTTTAACACCCTGTCTTCTTGAAGTTTTACAGCTAACTCTCTGTCTTCAAGTGCTAAGATTTGCATGGCAAGATATGCACTGTTTATTGCTCCTGCTTTTCCTATGGCAACTGTTGCTACTGGCATACCTCCGGGCATCTGAACAGTTGAAAGAAGAGCATCCATGCCATTTAGAGCAGAAGCTGACATAGGAACACCTATAACCGGCTTTGTTGTCAAAGATGCTACTACTCCTGCTAGATGAGCAGCCATGCCGGCAGCTGCTATAAATACTTGTGCGCCTTTTTTCTGTGCTTCTTGAACATACTTATGAGTTCTATCTGGACTTCTGTGAGCCGATGAAATTATAATTTCATGCATAACACTAAATTTTTCCAATATTTTTGCACACTCCCTCATCACATCATAATCACTCTTGCTTCCTATTATTATCGATACAAATTTCACATATACTCCTATTTTATTGTCATCTTCACAAGGAAGTGAATTCCTTGTAAATTCACGCGCTACTGAAGCTAGACCTTGCGGTCAGAAAGCCTCTATTTTTATTGTCATCTTCACAAGGAAGTGAATT
>JALVAU010000017.1 GCA_027011025.1 Campylobacteraceae bacterium
GGATATCTAGGTTATCTAGTAGTCATGAGTAAGAGATTTTGGAATAAATTTCCTGCTGATTTAAAACCAAAAATTATCCAAGCTATGAATGAAGCAACAGTATATGAAAGAAAAGAGGCTGCTGCATTAGAGGGACAATTCTTGGCTAAAGTTAAAGCATATGCAGACAAAACCGGTAAGTTAAAAATTTATACACTGACTCCTGAGCAAACAGCTGCTTGGAGAAAAGTAATGGTAGGAATCTATCCAAAATTCTATGATGTAATAGGAAAAAGTCTAATCGAGGCTGCTCAGAAATAAGAGTAAAATCTAAAAGAGGTCATATAACACATATGACCTCCAAAAAAATATAGGGGTTGTTATGGGAAGGTTTTTTTCTATATTAGATGTCGGAGTTGCGACTATCAATAGAAATTTGGCAGTTTTAGGAATGGTAGTTGGTGTAACTCTGGCATTTGTAAATGTTTTGGCTAGATACATACTAAATGATAGTATCACTTGGGCAGGTGAGCTTACAAATTATGCTTTTATGTGGGGTGCTCTTTTTGGTGCCGCCTATGGATTTAAAAGAGGAATCCATATACAAGTTACACTTCTTTTGGCAAAATTGCCTGCGCCGATTGCAAAGGCATTGATGATATTTGCCTACTCTCTTTCATTTATATATCTCGCATTTATGTCATATTTTGGTTATCAGTTGATAGTGATACTTCAAGAGATGGATGAGATGAGTATAGATCTAAATATTCCGATGTGGATACCGACTCTGGTACTTCCATTGGCATTTGGGGGAGCGGCTTACAGAGCAGGTGAAAAGGTTTTTGAAGTAGCAAGAGAAGATGCAGATAAGGTTCTCAAGACTACAGAAGAAGAGATCATACATGATACAAGTGAACGCTCAGGAGCAAATGTGCCTGAGGAAGATGGAGAGCCATTATGATGATAGCTACCCTTTTTATACTGCTTTTTGCATTGATGTTGATAGGTGTTCCTGTTGCTGTTAGTCTAGGAACTAGTACCATGGTTACAGCTCTTATGTTTACAGACTTCAATCTTATGGGTGTTCCATCGGAAGTTTTTGATGGATTAGATCACTATACGCTTATGGCGATTCCTATGTTTATCCTTGCAGGTGCTTTTCTCTCAAAAGGGAGTGCATCAACTAGGATTATAGAGTTTGCAAAGTCTATAGTCGGACATCTTCCCGGCGGTCTCCCGATAGCTGCTATATTTGCAAGTGTTATATTTGCTGCAGTCTCTGGTAGTTCTCCGGCTACTGTTGTTGCTATCGGCTCAGTTATGTATGGAGCCATCAAAGAAGCAGGTTATCCTACAAAGTATGCCATAGGAACAATAGCAACTGCCGGAAGTTTGGGTATATTGATACCGCCTTCTATTGTATTTATTGTTTATGGTGTTACGGCAGATCAATCTATCGGAAAACTTTTTATGGCAGGAGTCGTACCTGGACTTCTTATCGGTTTTATGCTTATGGTTGTCACCTATGTTGGTGCTGTAAGACTTGGATTTAAGAGAACAAAGATGGCGCCTTTTAGCGTCAGGATGAAAAGATTCAAAGAGGCTTTTTGGGCTTTGATGCTTATAGTTTTGGTTATCGGTGGTATATATGGCGGTTTCTTTACCCCAACTGAAGCAGGAGCTGCAAGTGCATTTTATGCTTTCTTTATCTCATTTTTTGTCTATAAAGATTTAAAAGTTAGAGAAATATACAAGATTATACTAGACTCTGCGATGACTAGCTCTATGATCTTTTTCTTGATAGCAAATGCGATGATATTCTCCCACTTCTTAACAGATGAGAGCATACCTCAGTATATAACAAACCTTATCATTCAGGCACATGTTGGACCGATTATGTTCTTGGTTATAGTAAACTTGCTACTTATACTTATGGGGCAGTTTATGGAACCAAGCTCTATCGTTATGATTACCGTTCCACTCCTGTTGCCAATCGCTATGAAACTAGGAATTGACCCAATTCATCTAGGTGTCATCATGGTAATCAATATGGAAATAGGCATGATAACACCGCCTGTGGGCTTAAACCTCTTTGTCGCGAGCGGCATAACGGGTTTGAGCCTAAAAGATATAATAGTAGCTTCCCTTCCGTGGGCGCTTACTATATTTGTAGGACTAATCCTTATAACATATATCCCAATCATATCTCTATGGTTGCCAAATCTGATGTTTGGATAAGACCTTGAAGAAAGAAAAGGGAACAGGCTACTTTAATTTTAAAGTAGCCTGTTCCCTTTTATTACTCCACCAGACAATATCCTGAATATTATCTGGTGGAGTAATAATTATTAGGGGTGTGGGGAATTTTATGGATTTATCGGGGGTTGCACATAAATTGACTTTTGTACCTCGATTGGTGTATAATAATCAAAAAGGATTGATTGTGAAGATACAAACAAGTGTAAGGGTTGAAGATATATTTTATAAAGATGCTAAAGTAGTATTTAACAAATTTGGCTTAAGTTTTGCAGATGCCGTCAATATATTTTTAGCAAAAGTTTCAATGGAAAAAGCCATACCTTTTGATTTGAGTATCCCTAGTGATGAGCTTGAAGGAAGAGTAGAAAATATAAAAGCAGATAAAAACAAAGAGGTATATAAAACAGCAAATGAGCTATTTGAGGATTTAGGCATATAAATGCTTGGGATAAAAATCGAGAAGTCTTTTAAAAAAGATATACAAAGAGATAAAAATAGCGGACAGTATAGCAAAAAAGATTTTGAACTATTGAAGTCCATCATTCTAAAACTTCAGAAAGAAGATAGCATAGAAGAGATTTTTAAAAGACATCCTCTTAAAGGAAATATGAAAGATTTAGAATCTATCCATATAAAAGGAGATTGGCTACTGGTGTTTTTTATTGATAAAAAATTTCTAAATCTTGTTATGCTGGGAAAACATACACAAGTCTATAAGAAGTTTAAGTAGATATTCACAATACAATCTGCCAAAATTCAAAGAGATAATAAATAAAATCATAAAAATCATCTAAATTTACCGTTCATTTACTCTTATTTGTAACAATACAGTAGCTTTTTCTCAAAATCTTCACTTTTTTATTGATTTTTCCAAAACTTTGTGCTACAATGTCCGCGTATTAAAAATTTTTCAAGGAGATTATATGAAATTAGCTAAACTTAGCTTGGCAGCTATCATGGCAGCAGGTGCGTTTTCAGTAGCAAACGCAACACCACTAGAGGACGCAATCAAAGGCGTAAATTTAAGCGGATATGGTTACTATAGATTCCATGATCAATCTGCTCAAGAAGCATATAGTAAAGTAGAGATTAGAGTTGGACTAACAGGCGCAGTAAGTGAAAATGTACAGTACTATGTAAGAGCAACTATGGATAGAGCTACAAAAACTAACGCTACTGTAGGTAAAGGTTCTTTCCTTGTAGATAGAGCTGTTATGTCTTATACTGGTTTTAAATACACTAAAGTTATGTTAGGTAGAATGTACACAGGTACTCCACTAGATGATACTGATGCAGTAGGTCTTAAAGTTTTAGTTAGCCCAGTTGCTGGTTTAACTCTAGCTGGTGCTTACTTCACAGATAACTCAGCAGTTACAAATGCAGCTACAGCAGTTGCAGCTATCTACTCAAATGATATGTTCAATGCTAGAGCTTGGTATATTAAGCTTGATTCTGAAAACAGCAGTGCAAATAATGGCGCAGACTTTATATTTGTAGAAGGTGGAGCAAATGTAGGTCCTGTTGCTGTAAAAGCTCAGTATGCTCAAGCAAATCCAGACGGTGTAGCACCAACTGCAAGTACAATTCGTATCCAAGCATCTGGAAAAGTTGGTCCTGTTACACTAAGAGCCGGTTATGTTACAAATGACAAAGATGCAGGTAATGTTACAATTGATGGTTCATGGGAAGGCGATAACGATTTGATTTATGGCGGTATCTATGGTCTAGTTCAAATTAACGAAGCTGATGAGAATGCATACTTTGGTGAAGTAAAAGGTTCTTTCGGACCATTTGCTGTTAAAGCTGGTTATGTAAGTTATGACAATGGTACTTATGATGATCAATACTATGGTCAAGTAGGTTATAAAGTAAGTAAAAAACTATCAACATATGTTAGATATGGTTCTGCAAGTCCTGTAGCAGCTGGCGCTGATGACAAGACTCTTGCAAGATTCCAAGCAACATATAAATTCTAATCTTAGATTAGATTTTATTTGATATCACAGCCAAAACCACAGATGTGGTTTTGGCTTTTTTGATTTTATCCTCTTCAAAGCCCACTCTAAAGAAAAAACAGATATAATCCTTTAGCAAATTTTATAATTAAGGATTACTAATATGTTTAAAATACTCATCTC
>JALVAU010000018.1 GCA_027011025.1 Campylobacteraceae bacterium
GGATAATCTAATTTATTTTTACTTAGAAATAGATACTCGCTACTCATAATATATAAAATCCTTAGTCAATTTTTATTTACCGTATGTTAATATTTATCTAATTAAAAGCTTCTTAATGGGACATATAAACTCCTATTTTACTATGGGTACTATCGTTACAATTTTCCATATTTTCTCTAAGATTCAAACTATTTTAACCAATGTTAATCTATTTTAAGTTACGCGAGAATAGAATAGTGGATAAAGGGCACCTCTAACAACCCTATGCACTGATAGAAGTCTAGTATAGGGTTATTAGAGGCACCCTAAGCATATCTACTATAAAGGAGGTAAGTTATGTCCATGTTAAGAAAGTTACTGTTTTTGGCTCTCATATCAGTCTCAATTTTTACTACAATCACATATGCTTGTGGTGGAGAAAATGGGGGAAGCGATGATGGTTTAGCAGCACTATTAGGAAATAAAAAGGCTCAGGCGGGGCTTGGTTGGAATTTTGGACCTATTCCACAAGATGATACAGGAATATCCGGAGATACTCTTGATATCAATGATATAGATCCCATGACACTTGCTGAACTAAAACAGCAAATGAAAGATGATATAAAAAGTGGCATGTATTGGTCAGACATAAAATCAAAACTGTATAGATTTCTTGGAGGTGTTGCAGAAACTGGAAGGCTTGCATCAAAAGGGACTGTTATAGCTTCTTCTATAGCCATAGCAGTTCTTTCAGCAAACCCTGAACTACTAGCAGGTTTAGGGGGTGCTTTCGCTACTGCCGAAGAGTTATCAGCGGGAGCACAACTTGCATGGGGACTAGGTTTTTCAGGAGCAAGTACGGCAGCAAAAAGCACTATGGAGATGATCACAGACGGTAAATCTGCTAAGGATGTTGCGATTGACACCACAAAAGCAGTCATACAATCAGCCATAGTAGGCAAAATGATGCCAGATAGCAATGTAGGATCAAATCTACTAGATGCTGCACTTGGCGAAATTGACACCACACAGCAAGGTCCGGCACATTTTGATGGTCTAACAGATTATGGTCCAGGCTCTGTGACTACTCCAACCGGCCAAAAGATGATGAAGTAAAAGGGAAAAATTATGAAAAATCAAAAATTTATAAAAATGGTACTCGCTATACTTTGTGTTGCCTCTATAGCTTACGGCAAAACAAGCAGTAGTCTCTACTCTTCGCTTGTTGCCCGCTCCATTGGGCTTAAGATGAGTCATGAAAACTTACAGACAAAAAATAGTATTAGTATAGATTTAAACCGTGTTCAAAAAAGTGCTGCCGGGTATCTTAAAGATAGAGGCTTTAAACTTAGAATGGCAATCGTAACACTAGATGAGCACAAAGGAAACCAGCACTACATAGAGGGCTTGACTATCCATACTGACAGACTCGGAAGAAGTATCGAGACAAAATTCAAAACAATATACACAATCCAAAAAAGAAAATACGCAAGCGTAAAAGATTTATATCTACAAAACTATTCAAAACCAAGAGGTATGTTTTTTATAGTTCCTGCAAATAGATTAGATACATCTTCGCTGAAAAATCTGACCTTTAAAGGAGCATTTAAGAGGGTTAATTCTGTTGCTAGAAGACTAAATAGTTTCAATGTTGAGGCAGATATGCAACCTGTAAATTACAAACTTATCCTATTTTTAATGGACAAACTAAACAGAGGTGATGATGTTTACTCTGTATTTTCAACTACACCTTTTAGCCAAAAAGGTCAAATAGCAAAAAGTATAAAAACAAAAGACGGATGGAGAGTTATGGTGCTTGATGCAAAGTTTGCATATAATGGAGGTGCGCCAAAATATCTTAATGTCCTATGGAAAAAAGATGATTATTTGATACCAATTGCAAGCTACAGCACTCACAGTCTTATAAAATCCATACAAACTGCTCTTAGCGAAAAGGGTTATGATGTCGGATATATGGACGGCAAACTAAACAGTGAAACAAAAAAAGCGATAAGAAAATATCTTGCTAACTCTGGATTTAGTAAAAAATCAAAACTTTCAGATGATTTATTATGGTTTATGCGCCAATACAGAGGAAAAAATGTCTCTAAAATCGTACAAGCTACACTGCTAATAAATGGTATAAACATAGGTGCAATAGACGGTAAAATAGGACCAAACACCATAAGAGGAATCAAAAGATACCAGAAAAAATTTGGAATAAAAGGTGACGGTAGAATTACACCGGAGTTAGTTCGTCTGCTTTTGGCAACATCTAAAAATGTAGCTATATATAGTCGTATGAGAAATTATTTTGAAAAGCCAATCTCTCTTAATAATTTTCGCGATAAGATGTGGAAAAATGAGTTATAGGAGTATGTTATGAATAAAATATTTAAAATTATATTAGTCAATGTTGTTGCCATATTTTTTATAGGTTGTGCAGGAGGAAACATAAGCTTACCGTCTATTTCACATTCAAAATTGGAACAACCGATTGTGGCAGAAGGCGTTATAAATATGCCAAAAGATGCTGCACAAGTTATTTTGGCAGTTAGTGCCAAGATACTAAAATCAAACAAAAGAGTTAGAGATGTTATTTTTCAAGAAAATTTTAGATCAAGACTCACCGATGCAAAACTCTTTAGATTTGACAATGCTATACTAACTTCATACAATTCAGATGTAGATTTTAAAAGATTGAGTGCTGATCTCTTCTTTAAAGACTCTATAGGAAGAAGTGTTGCATATAGCATAGGTGTTGCATATAGGGCAAATAGAGGAAAGGTTACTATTTCTAACTTAAGAGTAACCGATAAATTTACAAATGTTTCTGATACAGTCTGTTTTATATTGCCGGCACAAAAGTATCTTAGGCTCAATGCAAGAAGTATGCCTAGAAATTTTTACAAACTATACAGGTTTGCGGCAAGAAATGCAATTACTCCAGAACAAGCCCGAAGGTACAGGGGTGAATCCAAATGGGCAATTATGGTGTTTGTATTAAATCGTATGTCAAAATCTGCCACATTTAGCCTCGGTGTTTCAGACAATAAAGACGGATATGACAAAGGAGATACAACCTCAACAAAATATATAAACTATAAAGGCTGGAGAGTTGGGGTTATTGCAGCTAAATTTCACTTGATGCAACCAGATAGCATGAAAAAGCTGTATGTAAAGGCTATTTATAAACCGGGTAAGGAGAATAATAAAAGTACATTTTTTCAAAAATCAAAGCTAATAGGACTATATAGAATAAGATAGTTTTAGACGCAAAACAATTAAGTGCTCAGCAATAATAAATAATATATTTCATTTGTTGTGACTGAGCACTTAATTTATTTTTTTGCTATAATCTCATCAAAGGATTTGTTTTGGCAAAAAAAAGTTATATGGTTATATCTTTTGTTATGCTTATATCTATGTTGTTCTATTTGCTCATGGATAAGAGATTAGGCATAAAAGAGATCAAACTTGGTGCCTCTTTGCCACTTAGTGGCATAAACCAAAACCTAGGTGATGAGGTAGTAATAGGCTCAGACATCTATTTTAAATATGTCAACTCAAATGGTGGAGTCAATAATAAAAAAATAGATTTTATATACTATGATGATAAATACGAACCAGAAATTACATTAACAAATATAAATAGGCTTATCAACAAAGATAAGGTATTTGCTCTATTTGATTTTGTTGGAACTCCAACAGTCAAGAAAGTTCTGCCAATCATAGAAAAAAAAGGTATCCCTTTTATATCCCCATTTACAGGTGCAAGCTTTTTAAGAAATCCTGATATTAAAAATATAGTCAACTTTAGAAGCTCTTACAAAGAAGAGATAGATGCGCTTGTCGGATATCTTGTAAAAACACAAAAGCTGAGTAAATTTTCAATATTTTATCAAAATGACGACTATGGGAAGGAGGGCTACATCGCACTTTTAAGTGCCCTAAAAAAAAGAGCCTTAACTCTACAAAGTGAAGGCACATACAAAAGAAATACTCTTTTTATCAAACAAGCGATATATGATATAAAATCAAATAAACCAGAAGCTATTATCCTAGTAGGTGCATATAAGCCAACAGCAAGATTTATAAAAAAGGCCAGACAAGGAATACTAAAGGATTCTATCTTTTGTCCTATATCATTCGTAAATGCCGACGCACTTATGAGTGAGTTGAATAATAATGGTAAAAATATACTCTTTTCTCAAGTTGTTCCCTCATATAGCGACAATACCAAAATCACAAAAGAGTATAAAGAGATGCTACATCTTTACTATCCCAAACATAAGCCGACTTTGGCATCATTTGAATCATTTTTATCTGCAAAAGTTATGGTAAAAGCACTAAGCGAATTGGGAACAGATA
>JALVAU010000019.1 GCA_027011025.1 Campylobacteraceae bacterium
ATTCACAATAGATTGACTAAAGAAATTGTAAATAATGCTCACATAGATTTGCTCTTAACAAGACCTGAAACAAATGATTTTAATAAAAAGTTAAAACCTCTAAAAGTAGAAAATGGAGTTTATACTTTTGAAGATTTGGATATCAAAAAACTTGGCAGATGGAAAATCTACACAACTACTACAATAGAAAAATACACCGGATTTAACTCTTATGATATAAACGCAACAAGAAAATAGATAGCTAATGATAAGAGTATTTTCAACCAATAGAGGTGTAAGAGAGTTTTACAACAGTTTTACAGACAAAGATACTCTTCTACCAAAAGCTATAACCATAGCAGAGTTTGAATCAAAAGCTATCTTAACTAAAAATAGAGTCTTTATAGATGAGGACAGCAGAGTATTGCTTTTGGAAAAAGCCTCTAAATTTGATACATTTTCCAATCTGCAGTTCGACTCCGAATTTATGACATTTCTAAATCACTCCACATTTATATTCAAACTTTTTGACGAGTTAGCAAATGAGGGAGTAGAGATAGATGATCTAAGAGAGTTTGATACTTATGCACTCTTTGATGAACATCTTGATGCACTTAAGATCTTAAAAAAAAGATACATAGATTTGTTGGATAAAAATGGTTTTGCAGACAAAATCAATCTAAATTCTCTGCATGAGATAAATAGTGACTATCTATTGAGTATCGAGCAAGTAGAACTTCAAGTAGATGGTTTCCTAAACAGATATGAGATAAATCTTTTTGAAAAATGCTCTAAAATTATACCCTTCTATATAAGCGTAGAGTTAAATAAATACAATGAAAAAACAAAAGATGCACTTGAAGATATAGGCTTTGAATTGGAGAGTAATTTTCATTATAAACTCGACATATCCAATAAAGAAGTTATATCAAAAATGCCAATTAAAAACTCAAAATTAGTAGGTAAAGTTGAAACATTTAATACAAGAATTTCACAAATAGGCTATATATTTTATACCATAAATGAGTTTGTAAAGAGTGGCATAGAGCCTCAAAATATTGCTATTGTTTTACCAGATGAGAGTTTGGTGGGCTTTTTGAAAGAGTTTGATATGCAAAAAAATCTAAATTTTGCTATGGGCTTCTCTCTTGATGACACATATCTATACAAGAGAATCGAAGCTATTGAGCTTTACCTAAACTCAAACAAAGACGAACACAAAACAAGAGTAGAAAAACTCAGTATCCCGACAGCTTTATTGCAACAGATAAAGATAAATTTCAAAACAAAACTAGATGCCAAATCTGCTATGGATATAATAAAATCAGTCTTTATTTTAGATGAAAAAGAGAGTGAAGACGAGATACTAAAAGAGGAGATTTTTCGTTTTTATAGTTTTCTATCAAAACTTGATCTTTTAACCCTAGAGCAGATTTTTAGACTCTTTTTAAAGAGATTAAAACAAAAAAGCAGGGATGATGTAAGAGGCGGTATGGTTACTGTTATGGGTCTATTGGAGACTAGAGGTTGTAGTTTTGAGGGTGTTATAGTGCCAGACTTTAGTGATGATTTTGTGCCAAAACGAAGTCAAAAAGATCTATTTTTAAATACTAAAATCAGAAAAGGCGCAAAGATACCTACAAAAAAAGATAGAGAAAATTTACAAAAATACTACTACTACCAACTCTTTAAAAATGCGAAAAAATTTGCCATATCGTCAGTACAAAATGAGACAACCATGCCATCTCGCTTTTTGGATGAGCTAGGACTCTCTTATAGCGATAAAACTGCTGTGAAAAATTATAACTATATACTCTTTGACAAGAGGGAAAAATTTATACCAAAAGTTAAAAACATAGAGGGCGTAAGTTATGATTTAACCAAACAGGCTCTAAGTGCTACTAAACTAAATACTCTTCTTACATGTAGAAGAAAATTCTATTTTAGATACATAGAACAAATCCAAGAACCCAAAAACATCATCACTAAGTCAAACACCTCCACAGGATTAAAACTTCATAAAACTCTTGAAAAGGTATTTTCAAAAGGGTTTATATTTGACGATGAAAAAAAGATAATAAGAGATATTCAAAAGGAACTACTAAGTAACTGTACAGATGATTTAGAGGAGTTTGAGCTTCAAAGCTGGATAATTTTATTGGACAATTTTATACAAAATGAAAAAAGAAGATTTGATTTAGGATTTAGGATATTTGACACAGAGAGGGAGTTAAATACCAACTTTGAGGGTTTTAGTATTCAAGGAAAGATAGATAGACTAGATGTTAGAGACGATAAACTATATGTCATCGACTACAAAAGCGGAGATACAGAAAAGCTACTTAAGCAAAAAATAGAGAGTATGACAAACTTTCAGCTAGAGTTTTACTATCTTTTAGCAAGCAAGCTAGGGGATGTAGAGGATGTAAGTTTTTATGATCTAAAAAAAGGCAAAGTCGAGTCTGAATTTGCCCTAGACTTAAAAATCAAAAAACTAAAAGAGATTTTAGCTGGACTAAAAGAGCCGATAGTATCATTTGACTTGTGTGAAAAACACAGCAATTGTACATATTGCCCATATAAAGGACTCTGCCTAAGATGATAAAAAATCTAGCCCTAGAAGCAAGTGCGGGAAGTGGGAAGACTTATGCTCTAAGTGTCAGGTATCTCTCTCATCTCTTTTTAGGCTCACTTCCTGAGGAGATTTTGACTCTTACATTTACAAATAAAGCAGCCCAAGAGATGAAACAGAGGATTTTTGAGACTCTCAAAGAGCTTGAACGCAGAAGCGAGCTAGATGATATATGTAGATTAACTCAAAAAAGCAAAGAAGAGATACTATTGCAAAAATCAAGAGTTTTGGCAGTTTTTTTAAAAAGCGATCTTAAAATCTCCACAATAGACTCATTTTTTTCATCAATACTAAGAAAATTCTCCTTCAATATCGGCTTAATGCCTGATTTCACACTTGAAGAGAGTATGCTCAATGATGACTTGATACAGAGATTTTTAAAACTATCCAAAAATGCCAAGTTATACAAGTCACTAATTCTCTTCTGCGTAAACGAAAAGAGAAAACTAGGAGATATTTTTACACTCTTTTCCATACTCTTTGAGAAGCATAGTGAGTTGAACCTAAAAACATTTGCAAAAAACAGCTCCCCATTTCCAAATGAAAATAAGATTTTAGAGATTTTGGAGCAGATAAAAGATAAGTTTACAAGAAATGGACTAGGCGAAAATGCCCTTAAAACTCTTGATATCTCAAGTGTAAAATCACTTTTGGATAAAAAATTTTTAGCCAGAGAAGATTTTGGATACTGGAGCTATAAAAAATATACAGATGATGAGATAGATGACTCCCTAAAGGAGCTAAAGAGAGAACTTTACATATACACAAGGGCAAAAGAGGAGTATCTCTTCTCGCAAATATCAAAACTTTATGAGTCATTTGAAAAAGCGATGAAGATAGAGTCTAAACTAAGAGCAACACTAAGCTTTTCACAAATGACAAATAGGCTTTTTGACATCTTAAATAGTGAATTACAAAGAGATTTTCTCTATTTTAGGCTTGATGGGAGCTTTAGACATCTTCTTATAGATGAATTTCAAGACACAAGCATAGTGCAATACAAAATTTTAGAGCCTTTTATGCAAGAGATTGTCGCAGGTATTGGGGCTAAAGAGCAAAGAAGTCTCTTTTTAGTTGGGGACACCAAGCAATCTATATACAGATTTAGAGGAGGAGCAAAAGAGCTGTTTTCTTATGCTAGAAAAACTCTAAATTTAGACAGAGGCGCTTTAGAGACGAATTACAGAAGCTCAAAAAATATAGTAAATTTCGTCAATAAAATATTTGAAAATAAAATAGAAGGATATAAAAAACAGACTCCTAAAAAAGATGCTGTTGATGGATATATAAAAGTCTATATAGATGAGGATATAAACAAATCTCTACTAGAGTGCATAAAAGAGCTTTTGAAATTAGGCGTGGCACAAAACGATATAGCTATCTTAACCCACACCAATCAAGAAGCACTTCTTATCAAAGAGTTAGTGGAACAGAGCATACAGAGTGTAAAAGTAACGATGGAGGCGACTAGAAAGCTGATAGATATACCTGTCATATCTGCTATTATCGATTTTATTCACTTCCTCTACTTTAAAGATAGACTGTATCTTGAAAATTTTATGCTCTTGAGTGGCAAAGAGTACAACAAAGATGGTACAGACTTTGATACAAGAGGGGATATTTACACTCTAGTGACAAAAATCATACACCACTTTGATATATTTGATTTTGAGGATGATCTGCTTTTGTTTATAGAAAATTGTAAACAATTTAGAGATATAGA
>JALVAU010000020.1 GCA_027011025.1 Campylobacteraceae bacterium
CCATTACTTATAGATAAAGAGTATCCAAAAGATCCTTTTTTTGATACTCTTAGGCAATTACATAAAAATTATATCTTTATAGATACTAAAGCTATCCTCACAAAAGGGTTAAAAAGTGGCATAAAAGATATATTTTATTATGACGATACCCACTGGTCTTACAAGGCTTCAGATATGGTCTCTAAAGATTTAAAGAGTCTTTTAGAGCATGAACAATAGTGTTTCCTATCATCACATGCGCCTCAAAAATGCAAGAAATATCATCACTTGGCACTACGATATTTACATCACAAAATTCACTCATCACACCTCCATCATATCCGCTAAGACCAACTGTTCTGCACTCCATATGTTTTCCTAAGCTCAATGCCCTCAAAACATTTTTGCTATTTCCGCTTTTTGATATACCTATGAGCAAATCACCCTCTTTTGCCAAAGCCTCTATCTGTATGTCAAACGCTCTATCTTCTTCATTTGAAATAGTTGTATCAAGACAAATAGCAGGTAGTCCTCTCTTATCTGCATCATATCCACCTATCAATTTAGTTGCTATATATCTTGCATTTAGGGCATTGTTTCCATTTCCAAAAAGTATAATTTTTTTACCATGATTAATAGTTTCAGTCGCTATCACACAAGCAGTATATATATAGTTTTGCAACTCATTCTCAATCTCACTTATAAGATTTTTACGGGTACTCATCTCGCTTTGAATTAAATCCATCATTCCATTTTCCATTATCTAACCTTTCTATAAATAAAATTGTACTATTTTTAGTTGAAATTATTTATAGCTACAAGAAAATTTAAAGATATTTTGTGTTAGAATGACGCCTAATCTTAATTTAAAGGAATCAAAATGAAAAAAATCGTTTTAACTTCGATAGTAGCTTTAGCTGCTGGAACTGCTCTTATGGCTGGTGTAAATGCTGCCGGTTGTAAAGGATGTCATGGTCAAAACTTTGAGAAAAAAGCTCTTGGTAAGTCAGAAATAGTAAAAAATATGACTCATGAAGAGATCGCAACTGCACTTAAAGGCTATAAAGCCGGTACATTTGGTGGCTCTATGAAAGGTATCATGAAAGGTCAAGTTGCAAAATACTCTGATGCTGACTTGGAAGCATTTTCAAAAACTGTAGGTAAATAATCAACCAAGAGGGTGAAAAACACCCTCTTTAATCAAAGTTCTCTCCTCGTAGAAGGTATTTTGACTTTAAGGATAAATCTTGAGAAAAGGTATGTTGCTATTTTTAGTACTGACATCTTCGCTATTGGCTGTTGATGGAGCGGCTATTTATTCAAAATGTGCAAAATGTCATGGAGAAAATGGAAAGCATGCTGCTTTTGGGAAATCCGTAAGAATTGCCGGTTGGAAAGTCAAACAGACTGTTGCTGTTTTAAATATCTTCAAAAATATGTCCAAATACGATAAGTTCGCAAGAGTTATGAACAGACAAGTCTCAAAACTAAGTGATGAAGAGATCTTGGCTGTTGCACAATATATCTCAAAATTAAAGTAAATCAATCTGGTGGACGATACCCTTTGTCTTTGTCTTCTTTTCGCTTTTTGATTATTTTTTTCTTTCTCTCTTCTAACATAATAGCATCATGCAAAGCCTCCTCACTATCTTGAAGAGCGCCATCTAGAAACTTATTTTGATCTTCAAATTGTCCGGTTCTTAGACCCCATAAAAGTGCCCAAAGCCCGAGACCACCTAGTAAAATGGAAGCTCCTAACATCATCGCTACTACCCATGTACTCATGCCTTTTCCTTTATGGCAAAATTTATCCGCATCGAATTTCCTATCACTATAAGCGAACTAAGCGACATAGACAGAGCCGCAAAGAGTGGTATCACAAAGCCTGCCATCGCTAGAGGAATTGTGATAAAATTATATATAAAAGACAAAGCTAGATTCTCTTTTATGATTTTGTATGTTTTTCTTGAAATCAAAAAAGCATAATACAAAGAGTTAAAGGAGTTATTCATTAAAACTACATCACTAACACTCAGTGCTATATCTGTACCACTTCCCATGGTTATAGCTATCTCACTTTTAGATAACGCCAAAGCATCATTGATACCATCCCCAACCATCACAACTTTTTTACCATTACTTCTTGCATCATCAATAATTCTAGCTTTGTCATCAGGAAGCAAAGAGGCATATATCTGCCCTATACCAACCTCTTTTGCTATTTTTTTTGCCACTTTCTCGTTATCGCCTGTAAGCATTGCTATCTCCACTCCTAGTTTAGCAATTGATCTTAGAGCCTCTTTTGCATCAGCCCTAGGTCTATCTTCTAGAGCAAATATCGCTACAACTCTATCATCTACAGCAAAATAGAATTGGCTATACTCTTTGAAATAGTCTGCACATGTAATCTCGTTTTCTCTTAATAAATTTTGATTTCCACCATAGAGCTTCATGCCCATATACTCTGCTTTTATGCCTTTTGCTTCTACCGTCTTGACATTTTTTAACTCAAGAGTAGTCATTTTTTTATCTTCTAAACTTTGAGCTATGGCTCTGCTTATCGGATGGGTAGAGTTTTTAACCAAAGAGTACAAAAGTGTTTCATCAAACTTTTCAAAATATTTCATATCTACAATTTTTGGCTCTCCTTGCGTAATTGTTCCGGTCTTATCTAGCATCAAAACATCACATTTTGCCATTGTCTCCAAGAAAGACGCCTCCTTAAAAAGTATCCCTTTTTTCGCTCCCAATCCAAGCCCCACAAGCGTTGATACAGGAGTTGCCAATCCCAATGCACAAGGACATGCTATCACGATGACTGATATAGCCACTATAAGAGAGTGCTCAAATGAGGCAGAGTATAAGTACCAAAAAATAAATGTTCCAACAGCCAAGAGTAAAATAGCAGCCGAAAAATATCCAGAGACTATATTTGCCAACCTCTCTATCTTTGGTTTCTTGTTCATGGAATCCTCTAAAAGAGATGTTATCTTACTAAGAACTGATGAGTGTATATCATTTGTGGCACTATACCGAATGACACTATCTAAGCAAATATATCCACTTATGATTTTATCACCTTTTTTAAGAAAGAGAGGAGTTGACTCACCACTGAGACTAGATGTATCAAACGAGCCTTCGCCAGATATAATGATACCGTCAATCGCCACTTTTTCACTCGCTTTTATCTCTATGGTATCTGCTACTTTAACCTCTTCTACTCCTAAAAGTATTTTTTCACCATTTCTAATAACAACAACTTCACTCGGAGTAGAACTGTTAAAACCATCAATCAAATCAACCGCTTTTTTCTTACTTAAAACTTCGAGATACTTTCCCGTAAATACAAAAGTGATTATCATGGTAACAGAATCAAAATAGACCTCGCCCTTATGGGTAAACATAGCATAAATAGAGTAGATATAGGCTAAACTTGCCCCTGTTGCTACTAGTATATCCATATTTACATATCTATTTTTTATACCATAGTATGCACCTTTAAAATAGACCCAACCTGTATAAAAAAGTGTAGGGGTTGCCAAAACAAACTCTGCAAAATTTAGAACATCTTTTATATCACTCTTCATTCCGCTGAAATATCCGGCATATTGAGCTATAGCTATCCACATTATATTCATAGTGGTAAAGATACCGACCAAGAGCCTTGCATAGTAGTCTCTCCTAGTAGCATTTGCCTGCACCTCTTGCATACTAGGGTCATAAGGATAGGCATTATAACCTATACTTCTTATAGTAAGGATGATTTCAGATAGCTTAAGTGTATCTGCATCCCATACAATTTTTGCTTTATTGTTAGTTTGATTTATGCTCGCCTCTATGATGCCATCTTTTTGGTGTAAAACTTTCTCATTTAGCCATACGCAAGCCGAACAGTGTATGCCCTCTATGATGAGATAAATCTCGTTAAAACCATCCCTTTCTTTTATATACTTTTGATTAAAACCATCTAAGTCAAACTTTTCTATATCTCCTATGTCTGAACTAGCAGGATCTAGTTTGGTATCCCCTATCTTCTCATAAAAATCATCCAAACCCTCACTTTTGAGAAGATGATATACCCCTTGACACCCTTTGCAACAAAAAAATTTCACACCATCACTAAAACTCTCGTCTCTAAAGAGTGCTTTTTCATCAAATTCAAGATGGCAATGGTCACATCGTTTTTTTGGCATAAGTGCATATCCTTTCACAAACTTAAAATGTTATTATATCGCTACTTCGCTTTTACTTTTCTAACTTAACCTAAATATTAAATAATACACTCTTTACTTTGCCAATATACACTAGGGGGCAAGAAATTCAAACAAGTATGTTATAGTATAGTGC
>JALVAU010000021.1 GCA_027011025.1 Campylobacteraceae bacterium
GCCTAAGGCTATAAAAAAGCTCTCAGACTCTTTAAAGAGAGGTAATCGTTATCAGACACTTATAGGTGTCACGGGTAGCGGAAAAACTTTTACTATGGCAAATCTTATACAAGAGCTACAGATGCCCACCCTTATCATGACTCACAATAAAACTCTTGCAGCTCAGCTTTATAGTGAATTTAAAGGTTTTTTTCCTAAAAATCATGTAGAATATTTTATATCATACTATGACTACTATCAGCCCGAGGCATATATACCAAGAAGAGATCTTTTCATAGAAAAAGACAGCTCCATAAACGAAGAGTTAGAGAGACTCCGACTTAGTGCGACTGCAAGTCTGCTTAGCTTTGATGATGTGATTTGTGTCGCTTCCGTTTCGGCAAACTATGGTTTGGGTGATCCTGATGAGTACAAAAGCATGGTTCAAGCCCTTGAAGTCTCACAAGAGATAAACCAAAAAAAGCTTCTGCTTCAACTTGTGGATATGGGGTACAAAAGAAACGATACATTTTTTGAGAGAGGCTGTTTTCGAGTAAATGGTGATGTTATAGATATACACCCTGCATACAGTGAAGATGAAGCCATAAGGATAGAGTTTTTTGGTGACGAGATAGAGAGTATCTACTATTTTGAAGTCATCAATAACAAAAAAATCAAAGATGTCTCAAAAGTTGTGATTTACGCGGCTAGCCAATTCATAGTCGGACAAAACCGTTTGCAAAATGCCATAAAGATGATAGAAGATGAACTTGGCGAGAGATTGGCATTTTTAAAAAAAGAGGGGAAGTTGGTCGAGTATCAAAGGCTTAAAAGCAGAGTTGAGTTTGACTTGGAGATGCTTCAAGCCACAGGAGCTTGCAAGGGAGTTGAGAACTATGCTAGATATCTCACGGGCAAAAAAGAGGGAGAGACCCCGTTTTCTCTATTTGATTACTTTGAAGCTATGGGAAAAGAGTACCTTGTCATCGTGGATGAATCGCATGTGAGCTTATCACAGTTTCGAGGTATGTATGCGGGGGATAGAAGCCGAAAAGAGGTGCTTGTAGAGTATGGTTTCAGACTTCCTAGCGCACTCGATAACAGACCGCTTATGTTTGATGAGTATATCAACAAAGCTCCCCATTTTCTCTTTGTTTCGGCTACTCCAAATGAGTTAGAACTGAATCTATCAAAAGAGAATGTGGCCGAACAGATCATCAGACCAACAGGTCTGCTTGATCCAGAAGTTGAGATACTTGAGAGTGACAATCAAGTCGAACAACTCTATGACCTCATCAAAGAAGTTATAAAAAAAGACGAGAGAGTTTTGGTAACGGTCTTAACCAAAAAGATGGCGGAAGAGTTAAGCAGATATTACAATGAACTTGGTCTAAAGGTCAAGTATATGCACTCCGACATAGATGCAATAGAGAGAAACCAAATCATAAGAGCCTTAAGACTCGGAGAGTTTGATGTGCTTGTAGGCATAAACTTGCTTCGAGAAGGACTTGATTTGCCTGAAGTTTCACTTGTAGCCATACTTGATGCTGATAAAGAGGGTTTTTTAAGAAGTGAAACAAGTCTGACACAGACTATGGGACGAGCTGCTAGAAATATAAATGGAAAAGTGGTGATGTTTGCCAAAAAAATCACCAACTCCATGGAAAAAGCCATAAAAACAACACTAAGAAGAAGAGAAATCCAAAAAGAGTACAACAAAAAGCACAATATCACCCCAACCTCAACAAAAAGAGGGCTGGATGAAAATCTAAAAGTAGAGGATCTGGGCGAAATCTTCAATAAATATGACAAAAAAGATAAAATCCCTCCAAGCCAAAAAAGAGAGATCATAAAAGAGTTGAGCGCAAAAATGCACCAAGCAGCAAAAGAGTTAGAGTTTGAAAAAGCAGCAAAACTAAGAGATGAGATAGCAAAGCTTAGAAAATTATAAATTTTTTGTTATAATAGCCTCACAAAGCATGGTAAATCAAAACTAATATTGAAGATAGGATTTCAATTGGCTGTGCAGATAAAGGAGTTAAAATGGCAAACTTAAACGAACCAGAATATTTTATAAACAGAGAACTATCATGGCTTAAATTTAATGCTAGAGTTCTAGAACAAGCCAAAAAAACTGAACTACCTCTTTTAGAGAGACTGAAATTTTTAGCCATATACTCCACAAATTTAGATGAATTTTATATGATAAGGGTAGCTGGACTCAAACAGCTTTACAATGCGGGTGTCATAGTCACAGGAATTGACAAAATGACTCCATTAGATCAGCTCAACAAGATAAGAGAACATCTAAACAGCGAAAAAGATATCCTCCAAAATGTCTATCATGAGATCACCCAAAAACTTGGAAAAGAGAACCTTTTTATAAAAAATTATGATGACTTAGATGAAGAGTTAAAACAGAGTGCCGATGAATTCTTTTTTCTAAATATCCTCCCTGTCATCATCCCGATAGCAGTCAATGCAACGCACCCTTTTCCTCATCTAAACAACCTGAGTTTTTCACTCGCCGTCAAACTAAATGATGGTATAAACAGTGATAAATATAAATATGGAATGATAAGAATAACCAGAGTTCTACCTAGATTTTTTCAAGTGAGTGAAAATTGCTATGTACCAATAGAATCTATAGTGCATGAGCATGTAGAGGATATATTCCCCGGATACAAACTTATCTCTAGTGCGGCATTTAGAGTAACTAGAAATGCTGATATAGTGATAGAAGAGGAGGAAGCTGATGATTTTATGCTCATCATGGAACAGGGTTTAAAACTCAGAAGAAAAGGCGCCTTTGTAAGGCTAGATATCCAAGAAAATGCTGATCCTGACATCTTGGAGTTTTTAAATTCACACATGAAGATAAATGCCAAAGATATATACAGCTACAATCTTCCACTCAATCTAGGAGCTCTTTGGGAAATAGTAGGAAATAAAAACTTTTCCCACCTTACTCTTCCACCCTATAGTCCAAAAATATTGCCACCATTAAACAAAAATGAGTCCATATTTAGAACTATACGAAAACAAAATATCCTCCTATATCACCCATATGAGAGTTTTGAACCACTTACTAGACTCATAAAAGAGGCAGCAAAAGACCCAAAAGTTATATCTATTCGTATGACACTATACAGGGTGGAGAAAAATTCTCAAATCATTCAATCTCTGATAGATGCGGCAAATAATGGCAAGCAAGTTACTGTTATGGTTGAGCTAAAAGCAAGATTTGATGAGGAAAACAATCTACACTGGGCAAGATCACTAGAGCAAGCAGGTGCACATGTGATATATGGTATCACAGGATTTAAAGTACATGCAAAAATCACACAAATCATTCGTCAAGAAGATGGAGTATTAAAATTTTATATGCATCTAGGAACCGGTAATTATAACGGTGCAACCGCCAAGGTATATACAGATGTCAGCTACTTTACATGTAAAGATGAATTTACAAAAGATACTACTACATTTTTTCATATACTCTCGGGCTTCTCAAAAAATCAAAAGCTTGAAGTTTTGAGTATGTCGCCGACACAGATAAAACCAAAGCTTCTAAGTATGATAAATAACGAAACTACAAAAGGTGAAGAGGGAAGAATCATAGCAAAGATGAACTCTTTGGTTGATAGTGATGTCATAAAAGCACTCTATAATGCCTCCATGAATGGCGTTAAGATAGATCTAATCATAAGAGGAATTTGTTGCCTAAAACCCGGTATTAAAGATATAAGTGAAAATATCAGAGTTATATCCATCGTAGGAAGATACCTAGAACATGCTAGAATTTTTTACTTTAGAAACTCTGACCCGGGTATGTTTATATCAAGTGCCGATTGGATGCCTAGAAATCTTGAACGAAGGTTGGAGCTCATGACTCCAATCATGGAGAAACCCCTCAAAGAGAAACTTTTAGAGATACTTCAGCTTCAGCTAAATGATAACTATCTAGCATGGGAACTACAAAGCGACAAAAGCTACAAGAGAGTTGAAGTAACAGGACAAAAAGTGATAAATTCTCAAAAAATTCTAGGAGATTACATAAGTAAGATATTTAATACTCTAAGAAAAGATACAAACACAAGCAAAGCAGATAAATTAGCTAAGAAACTATTTAAGGAGAGTTAAGTGATATTGAGTTACAAAGATAAAAAACCACAGATAGCTAAAGATGTTTTTATAGCGCAGAGTGCTGATATCATTGGTAATGTTCAAATAGGAGAAAATAGCTCTATTTGGTTTGGAACCGTTATAAGAGGAGATGTCAACTCTATACATGTGGGAAAAAACACAAGTATACAAGATTTAAGCATGGTGCATGTA
>JALVAU010000022.1 GCA_027011025.1 Campylobacteraceae bacterium
AAGTTTAAGCATATCCATCTATCCACCTCCCATGAAGGTTATAATCTCTACGCTATCACCACTTTTAAGTATAGTATCTTCATATCTATCTTTTTTGATTATGTTTAAGTTTATCTCCACAACTATGCCATCTTTTTTTAAGTCGATAAATTTTAACAAATCAGACACAGATGAGCCTTTTTTTATCCACTTCTCCTTACTATTTAGTTTTACGGATATCATGGCTAATCTTCATAGAGCAAAATTTTGGTCCACACATTGAGCAAAACTGAGCTATCTTGGCACCCTCTGCGGGCAACTCTTCATCATGGAACTCCAAAGCCCTGTCTGGGTCAAAGCCTATGTTAAACTGGTCAAACCATCTAAACTCAAATCTAGCTTTACTCATAGCATTATCCCGTATCTGAGCACCTGCAAACCCCTTGGCAAGATCAGCCGCATGGGCTGCAATCTTATAGGTGATAATCCCCTCTTTAACATCATCTTTATCTGGCAATCCTAAATGCTCTTTGGGTGTCACATAGCAAAGCATAGCAGTTCCATACCAGCCTATATTTGCAGCTCCCAAAGCTGAAGTTATGTGGTCATATCCAGGGGCGATATCAGTAGTCAATGGTCCTAGCGTATAAAAAGGGGCTTCATGGCAATCTTCTAACTCTTTGGTCATGTTCTCTTTTATCATGTGAAGCGGTACATGTCCTGGACCCTCTATCATCACTTGAACATCGTGTTTCCAAGCTATCTTAGTCAACTCACCCAGAGTTTCGAGTTCAGCAAACTGCGCTTCATCATTTGCATCATATAAAGAGCCTGGTCTCAAACCATCACCTAGTGAAAATGCCACATCATAAGCCTTCATAATTTGACAAATATCTTCAAAATGCTCATACAAAAAGCTCTCTTTATGGTGATGCAGACACCACTTTGCCATGATAGAGCCTCCTCTTGAGACAATTCCTGTGAGTCTTTTTGATGCAAGTGGGATGTAGTGTAGCCTGACACCTGCGTGAATAGTAAAATAATCAACCCCCTGTTCGGCCTGCTCTATCAAAGTATCCCTATATATCTCCCAAGTCAAATCCTCAGCCACCCCATCTACTTTCTCTAATGCCTGATAGATTGGTACTGTGCCTATAGGAACAGCGGAATTTCTGATGATCCACTCTCTTGTTTCATGGATATTTTTGCCAGTAGAGAGATCCATAACAGTATCTGCACCCCATCTTGTAGCCCAAATCATCTTTTCAACTTCCTCTTGAATAGATGATGAAGTTGCAGAGTTTCCTATGTTTGCATTGACTTTAACCATAAAGTTTCGACCTATTATCATGGGCTCAATCTCTGGATGATTTACATTTGCAGGGATAACGGCTCTGCCCGATGCTATCTCATCTCTTACAAATTCTGGAGTATAAAAACTTGGCATTTTAGCTCCAAAGCTCATGCCAGGATGTTGCTTAGAAAGGAGTCCACTTTTTCTCATCTCCTCTATCTTGCAATTTTCTCTTATCGCTATAAACTCCATCTCTGGTGTTATGATTCCTTTTTTTGCATAGTGCATTTGGGTGATATTTTTGCCGCTAGCTGCTCGTCTTGGTTTTGGGATATTTGGGAAACGAAGTATATCTAGCTCGCCTTTGGCATATCTTTCATGAGAGTATTTGGAGCTAAAATTATCTAACTCCTCGGTGTCATTTCTCTCTTCTATCCAATTTGCTCTTAAAGTTTTTAGCCCTTTATGCAAGTCTATATCTGCAAATGGGTCCGTATATGGACCTGTTGTATCATAAACAAAAAGCGGAGGATTTTGCTCAAGCGAGCCATCGCTTTTAACTGTTGGACTAAGAGTTATCTCTCGCAAAGGCACTTGTATATCGGCACGACTGCCTTGTTCAAAAATCTTTTTGGAATTTGGTAGATTTTGTATGTATGTTTGGTTGATCTCTTTTAGATTCTCTAGTGTTTTACTCATGTAGTTATCTCCTTTCCTACGCCCGCATTATCGGGATCAGGTAAAACGACAAGAGCGAGTAACTCCTGCCGAATGTTGAGGGTATTATCTCAGCCGAAATTTCAGCACCCCTAAGACATTTTGTGAACTGTTAACAATAAAAAGTAGTCGAATTATATCAAGCAAATCAAAAAAATAGCTTAATTTGATTTGATATGTACTACCATAATAGGGCAATACACTTATGAGACCACTGTATAGTGGCCTTATATTGAGTTTTTTAGCTTCTGGTTCTGTTTCTGCTTCTTGGAGCTCTGTCTCTTCTTTGATTTCTTCCTCTGTCATTACCTCTTGAGCCTCTTCCTCTTCCTCTGCTGCCTCTGTTTGCGCCTCTACTATTTCTTTCGTCCAATCTTTTAAGTAAGTTAGAGAGTGTTTTTTTGTTAAATCCTATCTCGTTTGGACCACTTAGAGTGTTTTTGTTTATAAGCATAGAAATAAGCTTAAGGGAGATTTTACTAAGGTTTATATCATCACCTAGTATATCTAGTATCTTTTGTGCATTTTCGTGTAGTGGTGCATTTTCAATCTCTTTTGCCATGTTTGCAAGCTGTGAGTCTTTTACATCATTTAGTGTTGGAACAATTTTAAATTTTATATCAGTCCCAACCTTTTTTGCAATTCTTTGCATGCTGTGATATTCCATTGGAGTAACTAAAGTGATAGCTGTACCTTTTTTACCGGCTCTTCCTGTCCTGCCAATTCTGTGCACATAGCTCTCAGGATCAAAAGGCATATGGAAGTTAAATACATGTGAAATATCAGTTACATTTAACCCTCTTGCCGCAACATCTGTTGCTACTAGCATCTCTATTTGAGAACTTCTAAAAGCTCTTATGACACTCTCTCTTTGATTTTGTTCCATGTCGCCATGCAATCCACTAGCTGAGTATCCTAGAGCCATAAGCTGTGTTGAGATTCTATCTACCTCTTTTTTAGTTCTGCAAAAAACTATAGATTTTATAGGCTCTAATGAATCTAAAAGTCTGATTAGCGCATTGTCTCTTTCTCTCTCCTCTATCACATAATATAACTGCTCTATATCTTCGTTTGTTGTATGCTCTTTTGGCGTAATACTCACAAATTTTGGATCATTTAACCTTCTCTTTGCCAATCTCTTGATAGGTTCTGGCATGGTTGCAGAGAAGAGTAGAGTTTGCCTCTCTTTTGGAAGAAATTTTAAGATATTTTCTATATCTTCTAAAAATCCCATATCAAGCATCTCATCTGCTTCATCTAAGATAACTATTTGGGGTGTAAAATTTTTAAGCCTGTCATTTTTTAGGAGATCAAGCATACGACCCGGTGTCGCCACAACTACACTAGCACCTCTGTCAATCAGCCCTATTTGTCTATTATACGAAGAGCCACCATAGATAGTAACAGTCTTTATATCTTTGAATCTACCGAGTGTATATAATTCATCACTCACTTGTGTAGCTAACTCTCTTGTTGGTGTAATAACGAGAATTTGTACTCTTTTTTCGTTAGGATCAATCATGCTCATAGCAGGCAATCCAAATGCTGCTGTTTTTCCTGTTCCTGTTTGTGCTTGCGCAACTATATCATTTCCTTCAAGTATGAGTGGAATTGCTTCATCTTGTACGGGGCTTGGCTCTCTAAAGCCAGCTTCTACCACTGCCTTTAGGATGTCTTTGTCTAAATTGAATTTGTCAAAAGTTGTTGTCATTTTTCTCTCTTTTATGTTGATTTTTTAAAACAGCATATAAGAAAACAGATTGCAAAATTATGCTTTTGCTACATAAAAATTATAAAGTTTAGATTGTTTTTTGATAAACCTGTAAACTAGTATGTAAAAACCTACATACTCGCTCGGTATCCCAAATCTCGGCAGGTTTTGAAGAAGTCTTCTTAAGAAGTTTCAAATTGAGGCGCATTATACTTAAAGTTATATTAAAGTAAGCTTGGATATTAGATTTTAATTTTGGTATTCTTGTTTCGTCTGTATTGCGATAAATTTTTTGCCGTGCTCTATGGTATGAGTAGTTTCTATAGTGATAAGAGGTTAGTTTTGTAATTCAAAGCCAAAACCACACAGGAGTTTTTCATTTTTTTCATTTTTAATGATAAATTTGTATATTTCAAACTCTTTATTGACACCTTCCTCGCTCATTATCGTCTCTTTGTATCTTTTTTGATCTTGAAAATAAGTTTTTTTATCATTTTCTATGATGCTTTTTGCTGTTTTAGTATCAAAAAGGTCTATTGGAGTTTTATTTTTCCATTCAATAAAACCAATAAGATTTTCAAAATATTTGTTAATATAGATATACCTACTTTTT
>JALVAU010000023.1 GCA_027011025.1 Campylobacteraceae bacterium
TAGGAGCTACGGGTATTATCAGATAGGTGCTTTAATGCCTCTATATGATAGGAGTGGAGATGTAGATATTCAATTAAAAAAAATTGCTCTGATGAAAAATAGAATGAGACTAAACAAAACAAAACAAGAGTTGAGTATTGAAGCACAATCCTTAAAAAAAGAGTTGGCTCTACTAAAAAAATCAATTGATTTAACAAAAGAAAATATACAAAAAAAGAAAAATCTTTTAGAGTTTGCAAAAGTAGCTTTCAAAGAGGGAAGAATGACAGAAGAAGATTATCTGAGATATGAAGATGGATTGCTTGGAGCAAGATCAAGCTACTATCAGATTATCTCAAAAAAGTGGCAAGATATAGCAAAACTTGCCGTAATTTATGGAAATGATTTAAGAGGAGTAGTAAGATGAAAAAATGGTTCACATATTTAGTAGTAATAGTGTTGGTAGCATTAGTTGTAGTTGGTGGTATGAAAATAATAAAATCCAAACAAAACAGTGATGCCAAGAATGTTAAAGCAAAAAGTTATGAAATGGTTGTAAAAACTATAGAAGCAAAGAGTAGCAATGTTGTTCTAACACTACCTTTTTTAGCCATAACCAAAAGCAATGATGATGTCAAAATAAGCTCAAAAGTTCCATCTCGAATTAAGTATATACTTAAAAGTGGAAAAAGAGTAAAAAAAGGTGATATTTTAGTTAAGCTTGATGATGAAGATTTCAAAACTAAACTTAAGGCTATAAACCTAAATGTTCGATCTCTAAAATCCCAATTGAACTCTAAAAAAATAGCTCTAAAAAATCTATATAAAACACACAAAAGAAGCAAAGAGTTGTTGAGTGTGAAGGGTGTGTCAAAAGAACAAATAGACAAAGAAGTTACAAATATTGAAGCACTAAAAGCCGGTATTAAGAGCATAGAATACAAGATTGAAGAGCTTATCTCTAATAAAAAATCTATAAATAATATGCTTTCATATACAACTATCAAAGCACCAGTTTCAGGAATTGTGACAAGTATGGCAAATGTTGGAGATGTTGCAATGCCTGGTAGACCACTCGTCTCTGTCAGTTCAGACACAAATGGCTATCTCTTGGTAAGACTTCCAAGCGACATAAAAGCAAGCGCTATCATATATAAAGATAAAAAAGTAGCTCTGCAACCTTTAAATACTACTTTTAATGGTCTTTTGGAGTATTTTGCAAATATAGATGAGTCTCTTGCCTCAAATCAAAGGGTTGAAGTGAGTGTTGTTACTTATGATGGTGTTGGTCACATGTTGCCTTTAGATGCTATTTTAGATAGAGATGGTACAAGCAATGTTCTATATCTCAAAGGCAATAAGGCGTATGCGGAAAAAATAGAAGTTATTGCTCAAGGAGAAGAGGGAGTTGTGGTAGATGGTATTAACAAGGGTCAAAAAATTATTGTTGCCAAACCAGATATACTATTAAAACTTCTTAGTGGTATTAGTGTAAAAGGATTGTAAAATGTTTGAATATTTTTATAAAAGACCCTATCTGCTTTACAGTTTGATAGCAGGTTTTTTCATTATGGGTATTGTAGCTTTGATAACATTGCCTAAGAACCTATTTCCTGATGCAAATCCACCTAAGGTAATTGTTATTACAAAAGTACCGGGAGCTACTGCGAAAGTAGCAGCATCAACAGTATCAAAGCCAATAGAACAAGAGATTTCAAGATTGGGGCTTGTTACAGATGTTAGCAGTGTAAATGTTGCAAATTTTTCAATAGTAGCAGCAGAATTTGGATATAAAAAAGGGCTAAATGCAGCAGCAGTTGATGTTGCAAATGCACTCTCAATCGCTAAATCAAAACTCCCTGCAGGCATCAATCCGGCAATTTATACAGCAGGTGATTTTACTCTGCCTGTGGATGTTGTGTCATTGAGTCCAAAAAATGATTCAATCACAATATCTGAGATAAGAAAAATAGCGGATAGTTTCATAAAACCATATCTGCTTAGTGATAAATCTATAGGAAATGTGGAAGTTTTTGGTGGATATCAAAGCTCTATAAATGTAGAGATTGATCCGTTTAAAGCAAAAAAATATGGTATAGACTTTGCAACTATTACAAAAGTGATTATGGCTCAAAATAAGGATATACCAGTTGGTTTTATCAAGGGTGAAAATAGCTTTTATACAGTCACAATCTATGATGAAAAGGATAATATTTTAGAGTTAAAAAATCTTTTAATTAAACCAAATGTGAGACTAAAAGATGTAGCAGATGTAAAATGGGCTTATCAAAAAAGGACTAGCGGATATCTAGGAAACGGAAAAGATGCTATCGCCCTAGCAGTTCAAAGAGCTCCAGGAGGTAGTGTGCTTGATGTGAGTAAAGCAGCTCGTGCACAGATGAAAATATTGAGTAAAAAGTACCCAAATATTGATTTTGAGATAAGTGATACCCAAAGAAATCTTATAGAGCAGGCAAATTCAAATATGCTTGAAGCTTTAAGGGATGCGATTATCTACACACTTATAGTTATATTGCTATTTTTAGGAAATTTTCGAGCTATCATAGCTGCAGGTATCACAATTCCTATGGTATTTTTCTCAACTATGGGTATTATATGGTTGACCGGTGGAGAGTTAAATATAGTTATATATACGGCTATTATTTTAGCTCTTGGGATGCTCACAGACAATGCCGTAGTTGTGCTTGAAAATATTGAGAGACACCTTAAAGAGTTAAAAGAGGATCTTCAAACTTCAATTGTTAAAGGTACAAAAGAGGTAATAGCACCTGTTTGGGCAGGAACAATCGCAACAATCGCAATAGTATTTCCTTTGATGTATGTGGGTGGTTTTCCTCAAAAGATATTTAAACCACTTATTTTTACTTTAATAATAGCTCTATTAGTATCATTCTTTTTGTCAGTTACTTTCATACCAAAGCTATTGGAATATTTATATAGAAATGGAAGTGAAAAAACAAAAATAGAGAAACTGTTTGATTCGATATATAATAATACAATAGGCAGATTGGTTGTTCCATATGTCGGTGTTATCAAATTTTCAAATGGTGGTTGGAAAATTTTAAGAAGAATGATATTGAGCATGGGTGTAATTGCTTTTTTGATTTTTAGTGTTAAAAATATTATGCCAACTATCGGAAAAGATGCAATGCCTCCTATGGATACTGGTATCATAAAAGCTCAAATAGCTTTTAGTGCAAATGAGACCGTTGATAGTGCAGAAAAAAAATTAAAACCATTTCTTAAATGGCTACATAAACAGCCATGGGTGCTTACAAGTTCAGTAGCATTTGGAACTGAGCCTGGGATATTGAGTTTAGGAAGTGGTAATTTGCCAAGTGAAGCAACTATTACGATAAATGGTGTAAACAGATTTAAAAGAAAATTAAATCTCTGGCAGCTAGAAGATATAATCAGAGACAAATTATCTAAACTTGAAGGTGTAAAAAGAGAGGATGTTTTTGATTTTGGTGCAACTGCACTCTCAAGCATAAAAGCCACAGTAGATACAAGGATACAGTCTTCACAGGTAGATGGCTTGAGCGAATACTCTCATAAAGTTATGAATGCCATGAAAAGCGTCAAAGGTTTAACCTCAGTATCTACAAGTTGGGATAAAGACTTTAGTGAGTATGTTATATCCATAGATAAAAACAAAGCATTAAGTTATGGTATAACTCCATACAATGTAGCAATGCAATTGCCAATCAAAGGACAGGTAGCCTCATTGAATGCAAACTTAGAGTCGATGAATACTCAATTTGTGAGAATCTATCTAAAAGGTAAGTTTGCCAAAAATTTAAATACATTAAAACTTTTGCCAATTCATACAAAATTTGGAGATATTCCACTTGCTCAGTTTGCAACAATAAAAAAAGATATAACTTATGCAAAGATAGAGAGAGATAAGATGCTGTACTCTCTAGATGTAAATGGGTACAGAGCAAAAAGACCTGTAACTCATTTGACAGATGAGACACTAGACGCTCTTAAAAAAGTAAAAGATGACAGCTTTATAGTGACACAACAAGGAGATATTGCTCAGATTAACGATAGTTTTCAAAGAATGTTGAAAGCCATAGTATTGGGTATTATCTTGCTAACAATGACTCTTATAGCGATATATAAATCAGTTAGAATGGCGATCATAATGATACTTGTTCTTCCTCTGTCTATGATTGGGGCTGCGTGGGGAATGTTGCTATTTGACAAGCCAAGTTGTATGCCGAGTCTATTGGGAATACTGTTGCTATTTGGAATTATCATAAAAAATGCTGTTTTATTGATCGATTTTTACCAGATGCACAGAATTAATGGAGAAAGTCCATTTGAAAGTGCAATGGAGAGCGTGAGAGTGAGATTTCGCCCGGTTATGATGACTGCATTTGGTACGATTGCAGGTATGATTCCTATAGCACTTGAGCAAGCTGTTGGACTTGAGAGATTGAGTCCATTGGCAGATGTAGCGATTGGTGGTCTTTTGATAGGTACGCTCTTGACACTAATCTATGTGCCAATGTATGCTTATATCTTTGATGGAGATAAGTCAAAAAAGGAGTAAAATATGTTAGACCTTTTTGATTCTATTGCTTTTGGGTTTAGAGTGATTTTAGAGTGGAGTTTGATAAAATTAGCTCTCTTTAGCGGTTTAATTATAACTCTGTTTTGGACAGTTTTGGGATTCTTTTTTTGGAATCCCTTGGTCTCTTTCTCGGGTGATATATTGGAGCTAGTGCCTTTTTCTATGGTTCGTTCAAACGGAGCTGAGATTATATCTGTTTTTGTGTGGATGCAGGCTGTTTTGATAACTTTTGCACTGGTGGTGATATTTTTAGGTACACTGTTTTCAAGGAAGATTTCAAAGGATAGATACGGTTATTTTTATATTTTAACTATTGTATGCAGTGTTATTTTCTGGTCTTTTATATGGTTTCTTAAAGGTGATTATCTCCACGCGCAATTTTTGAAGCTTTTGAACTGGCTTCCTTTTGAAACCATAGACAAAGGGATGGCCTACTTGATGGCATGTTTGATGATTTATAATCTAATCGTGATATCTATGCTTATTATTACAAGTATTTTAAGTCAAAAAGTTCTTAAGGAGATAAATAGAGAATATTTTGATGATGAGATGATGTATGACAGAGAGTTTGGTATAGTTAAATACACATTTAAAGATGTTTTGATATTTGTCATCGCTTCTACTGTGTTGTTTCCTCTTTTTTTCATACCTTTTCTAAATTGGATTGTTCAGCTTGGGTTATGGGTATATTTGGTTAAAAATACCTTTGGTTATGATGTGGGCACTTCGTTGTCTGAAGACTTTACTAAGGATAAGTTGAAAGAAGAGAGCAAGGTTATATGGACTATCAGTCTTATCTCTGCACTATTTAACTTTATCCCTATACTTAATTTCTTCGGACCATTTTTTGGTGAAATATCTATATTTCACTATTTAAGAAACAAGGAGTAAGAGATGTGGACACATTCAGAAAAATGGCAAGAAAACTTGCCACAAGGTGAAAAAAAGTTGCTAGAGAAATTTAGCAAATATTCAAAAATAACAGGTACGATATTTATCGTATTGGGATTGATAGGAATTATATTTCCGTATGTTTTATCTTTGGTTACTGTTGCATTTGCATCATATCTCATGGTGCTAGGTGGATTAGTATCAGGATATTTTACATGGATAACAAACAAAGAAGATTGGCTAGGATGGCTTAAAAGTTTAGTTCTGTTTTTGATGGGGCTTTTTATACTGTTTTACCCGATTAACGGTATAGCAGCTATTGGTTTAATGCTTGTATTCTACTTCTTTATGGACTCTTTTGCGGAGTTTGGTCTTGCTATATCTATGCGGGGCAATAGTGGATGGTGGATATGGTTATTTAACTCTTTTATATCATTGGTTTTAGGTATCATATTTATGGTTGGTTGGCCATTTAGCTCAACATATTTGGTCGGATTGTTCATAGGTATCAGCCTATTTTTTGACGGAATTGCTCTGTTGGTAGGTGGAAGTCTTTGGAAAAAACTTGGAAAATAGCATGAAAAAATCATTTGGTCTGTGGAGTGCTATATTTTTAGGTATCGGCTCCATGGTGGGAGCCGGCATCTTTGTTTTATTGGGTGAAGCCGGGGCGATTGCAGGAAATCTTGTGTGGATTTCATTTATACTTGGCGGTATCATCGCACTAAGTGCTGGATACTCTTTGGCAAAATTAGCAGTAGCTTATCCTAGTAGAGGCGGTATCGTAGAGTATCTTGTGCAGTGTTATGGAGAGGGTGTCTTTTCAGGTTCTGTCTCTATACTCTTTTACCTCTCGGCGATAGTTGGTATTGCTATGGTTGCAAAGACATTTGGAGTATATGCGGCACATATGTTTGGTGTGAATTCGCCATTTTTTGTAAATATTTTTAGTGTCGGTATATTGCTCTTTTTTGTACTTATAAATTTAGCAGGAAGTTCATTGATAGCTAAGAGTGAAAACATAATAGTGATAACAAAACTATCTATCATTGTAATTTTTACTGTTATTGTATTTTTCTATATTAAGCCAGAACTCCTCTCTTTTAAAGATTCCCCGGCATTTAGCGATATGTTCTTCGCTCTGTCTTTGACATTTTTTGCTTATGGAGGATTTAATGTTATAGCAAATACAGCCGAAGATATGGATAATCCAAAAAAGACTATGATGAAAGCTATGATTTACTCTATCCTTATCGTGATGGTTCTATATGTAGCTGTTGTATTTGCAGTCTTTGGCAATCTGCCTTTAAAAGAGATCATAAAAGCACAAGATTATGCATTGGCGGAAGCTGCTAGACCAGTCTTTGGAAAAATCGGATTTACTATCATGGCAGTAGCCGCACTAATATCAACATCATCATCTATAAATGCAAATCTTTATGCAACAACAAATATAACATATCAAATGGCAAAAGATGGAAATCTGCCAAAAGTATATGAGAGAAATGTATGGCACAGTAGTGAAGGACTCATAGTGAGTGCGATTTTATTGATTGTGATGATTCTATTTTTTAAGTTAAATGAGATAGCAACTATGGGTTCGATTTATATACTGTTTATACATGTATTTGTGCACACCGGGCACCTATTTAAAATAGATAAAACAGGAGCAAACAAGATGGTAATACTCTTTAGCATAATCACTCTTATTGTTACTATCGTGCTAGCCCTGATATATACATCTAAACATGTTGAAAATATAGGCTACTATATTATAGGAGGTTTTATACTCTCTTATGCACTAGAGATGATACTTAGACTAAGCACCAAAAGAGTGGTGCAAAAACAAAAATAAGGAGTTTAATTATGGATGAAACAACAAAAGGTGTTGAGGCACTAAAAAATGAGATTAGGAGGGAAATGAGGGCTATATTTAAATTAAATATGACTTTTGAGGGGTGGAGCGTTCCTGAGATGGATGATGGGGAAGCGGCTCGAGAGATTTTAAGGGTGATGCAAGATGCATTGGATGAATTGAAAAAAGAAAACAAGGATAATTAAAATGGATGAAATGGTTAGAAGTACAGCATTAAAAAGTGTAAAACCAATGAAGATTGATGTAGAGAGTTTTATAGAAAAGTATAACAACGGTGAAGCAATCCTGTTAGATATCAGAATGCCTTTTGAAGTAAAAGTATGGGGATTGTCATTTGCTAAAAATATACCATACAATGCACTCCCCGATAGATTAGAAGAGTTACCAAAAGACAAGATGATTGTCTGCGCCTGCCCTCATGAGTATAGAGCTAGTATGGCAAAAGAGTACCTTAGATATAAGGGTTATGATGCCAAAACACTAAATGGTGGATTGCTAGCCTTGATGGAAAGATTAAAAGGTGGTAGTGCAAAAGATATAAACTTAGGCTAGATGATGTATGATTATATAATATACTTTGCTGTTACACTATTTTTCTCTACTTTTTTTGCTATGGGTGGAGTTGGAAGTGCGATAGCTTTGGTGTCGATATTTCCTATGCTTGGGCAGAGTTTTAATCTCTCCCGGGCATTGGCACTTTTCGTAAATACATCTTCTACCTTTAGTGCAAGTGTGATGAATTTCTATAGAGGTGTACTTGATTTTAAATTTGTTTTGCCTTTGGTGATTGCTGTTTTGGTTTCGACACCTGTTGGGGCTTATCTTTCACAATTTGTAGATCATAAAATTTTGATGTGGATGCTGATCGCTTTTTTGCTTATAAGTGCAACTTTGATGCTATTTTACAAAAGAGAAGCCAAGACAAGTTACACAAAAACATGGGTTTTGTATGTGATAGGGATAAGTGTCGGACTTATATCGGGAATGCTAGGAGTTGGTGGAGGAGCTTTGATAATGCCCCTTTTAATTCTACTTGGCTTTGATGCAAAAAAAGCAGCCTACGGAGTTAGTTTTGTTATACCTTTTTCATCACTTGGTGCATTTGTCACATATCTACAATTTGTCAAAATGGATTGGTTTTTACTAGCAGATGTAACAGTAGCAGCATTGATTGGTGGATATCTTGGTGGAAAGATTATGCACTTCAAACTATCTCAATCACATGTTAAAAAACTTATAGGTGTAGTTTTATACCTGATTGCTATAAAAATGATGATAAAATTAATTTAGTTTTGCCACTTTTTTGCCTCTTTTTTATTTTATACTTTGCCTAACAAATATCAGAAAGGATACAAAATGAGTATTTCAAGAAGAAGATTTTTGCAAGGAAGTGTTGCTGCTACAGCAGCTTTGAGTGCTAGCTCAGTTGGTGCAACCGAGCTCTTTTCACCTGTAAAAAAAATACCGAGTGCTAGCCACTTTGGTGCTTTTTATGCCTATGTGCAAGATGGTAAAATTATAGATATAGAACCGCAGGAGAAAGACGGAAGACCGGGTATGATGAAGGCATTAGTAGATAGAAACTACTCTAACTCTCGTGTAAAATATCCATATGTAAGAAAGTCTTTCTTGGAAGGAAAGGCAGGAAATAAGGCTCTAAGAGGAAAAGAGGAGTTTGTTAGGGTTTCTTGGGATAAAGCGATTAAGCTAGTAGTTAAAAAGTTAAAAGATACGCCTCGTGATAGTATTTACAACGGCACAACAGACGGTTGGGCACATCCCGGCTTAGTAAATTATTGTCCAACACTAGCAGGTAGGTTTTTCAATATAGTAAAAGGTGGTTCTGTAAATATAGACGGGGACTTCAGTGTTGGAGCTGCACTTCGTACAAATCCTGATGTAGTTGGCGATATAGAGGTCTATTCTCTTCAGACTGCCCATGAGCAAATCCTTCCAAATACCCAAGTTTATGTCATGTGGGGAGCTGATCTTTTTAAGACAAACAAGATAGACTTTGCAGTTGCAAACCGAAAAAATGATGAATATTTTTTGAAGTATAAAAAATCAGGAATGAAGTTTATATCTATCGACCCTATTAAGACTGAAACTGCAAAGATGTTTGATGCAGAGTGTATTCATATCCGACCAAATACAGATGTTGCTTTGATGCTCGGTATGATGAACTATCTATATGTAACAAAAAAATACGATGCCGATTTTATCAAAAAATATACTGATGGATTTGAAAAATTTGTACCATACCTTTTGGGAAAAACAGATGGTGTTGCAAAAACACCTGAGTGGGCAGCAAAGATTACCGAAGTTCCTGCCTCTAAGATTAAGTGGTTAGCAGATTTGTTTGTATCTCATAGAACTTTGATAGCCGGAAACTGGTCTATGCAAAGGGCACAGCATGGCGAGCAGGTTCAGTGGGGTATAATCACTTTGGCCTCTATGATAGGACAAGTTGGACTTCCTGGCGGAGGATTTGGTTTTTCACTTCACTATGGTGGAGGAGGACAAGCAAGTGCCGGTAAAACAGGACCTGGAGGATTTTCTGAAGGGAGAAATAGAGTTAAGGCAATTATACCAGCTTCTAGGATAAATGAGACACTTTTAAATCCTGGTAAAGTTATAGATTTTATGGGTGAAAAGTTAAAATTACCACATATTAAACTTATGTATGTCGCTGGAGCTAACAGTGTTGGACATCAACAAGATATAAATGAGTTAATAAAAGGGCTAAGAAAACTAGACACATTGATAGTTCAAGAGCCATGGTGGACCCCAACTGCAAAGATGGCAGATATAGTTTTACCTGCTACAACTATCTTAGAGAGAGATGATATCAGCCTGCTCAGCGGGAGTTACTCAGGAGATAGAATATTTGCCATGAAAAAAGTGGTAGATACTCCATATGAGGCAAAAGATGATTATGAGATTTATTCACTTCTAGCTAAAGAGTTTGGCAAAAAACAGTACAAAAAATTTACTGATGGAAAGACTGTAATGGAACACATAAAAGCCTTTTACGAGAGTTCAGATGCAGCTAAAACAACAAGCTTTGAAAAATTTTGGGAGCAAGGTTCTATCAAGTATAAGATTCCAAAAGAGGCATACAAATATGTAAGACAAGGTGATTTTAGAAAAAATCCTGTTAAAAATCCTCTCAAAACAAAAAGTGGAAAGATTCAAATCTTCTGCCAGAAATTTGCTGATTTTGGTTATAAAGATTTTAAAGGACATGTCACATGGTTTGAGCCTGCAGAGTGGTTAGGAGGCAAACTTGCAGATAAGTATCCGTTGCATCTTCTCTCTCCGCATGCTACATATAGAAAACACTCTCAATTAGACAATACCTGGATAGCAGAGCTATATAAGATAAAGGGTAGAGAGCCTATAAGAATCAATCCAAAAGATGCTAAAAAATATGGAATTTCCGATAGAGATTTAGTAGAAGTTTATAATGACAGAGGAAGAGTTCTTGCAGGAGCTGTTGTGACTGATGATATAAGAGAAGGTGTTGTGGCTATTGAAGAGGGAACATGGTACAGCCCCCAAGATCCTATGAAAGAGGGAAGCAGAGGAAATAGTGGACAGCCGAATGTTTTAACTTCCTCAAGGCCTACATCTCAAGCATCACAATCTTGTACAGCAAATACGGTTTTGGTGGCAATCAAAAAAGCCGAAGGTGAAATTGTGCCAAATCAAGCACATTTGATGCCTAAAGTGATAAATGCATAAAGTAAAAAGGGAGCAAAAATGAGACTTTTTATAAGTATCTTGATAGCTTGTATGTTTAGCGTAGGACTTCAGGCTAAATTATATATTTATATAGAAAAAGGGATAAAGCTCCCTTTGAAAAATCAACATATAACACTATACAGTGGTACACCCGTTGATAAAATATCTGTCGATGGAGATATGGTTAGGGTTAAATTGAGTGGATTTGTAGGCAAAAATGATAAAACTAAACTTTTTGCCACCAAAAATCTCAAACTTTTATTGGCAACTGCTCAAAAACCGGGTTTAATTAAAATCAAAGGTGATAGAGGAGCTTTGGAGGCTAGAGTAGCAAAAAAGTTTTTAACCGATGATATGGAAGAGGCTTGGGAGAGTGGTTCTGATCTCTTTTATGATAAGTGTACAAAATGTCATCATGCCAAGATAGTGGAGCACCACAGTATGCAAGATTGGAATGCACTTTTTGGTAGTATGAAGTATAAAGCAAAGACTACAAAAAAACAAAATGAAGAGATTTTAAGGTTTTTGAGAGCTTTTGCAAAAGATGGCATACTTAAAGAGAGTGATTAAGCTAAATATAGTAAAATTCTCTATTAGGATTTATAATGGATAAAATATTTTTAGAGAAGTTAAAGACACTTACTATACTTTATGCAGAAGATGAAGAGGGAATCAGAAAAAAGATATCTGATTCCCTTAGGTATTATGTAAAGAGTGTTATAGAGGCACAAAATGGCGAAAGAGCTTTGCAACTCTATAGAGAACAAAAGCCAGATATTCTCTTTACTGATATTATGATGCCAAAACTAGATGGAATAGAGTTGGTGAGAACTATCAGAAAAGATGATGTTAAGATGCCTATTGTAATTATTACAGCCCATACCGACAAGGAGTACTTGCTTCGAGCAGTAGATTTGCATCTTGAGCAGTACATCATAAAACCCATAAATTTGACTGATTTAAAAAATGCACTTCAAAAATGTGTAGATGTTATCTCTAAAAACCATGCTTTTGTGAGAGATTTACCCGGTGATTATAGTTATGATTTTGATTCAAAAGTTCTTACATGTAGAGATAAAGTTATAAAATTAAGCAAAAAAGAGATAGCATTTTTTGAACTTTTAATTCAAAACAGGCACAGAGTAGTGACTTATAGTGAACTACAAAACTATATCTGGCAAGATGAGATTATGAGTGATGATGCGCTAAAATCTCTAGTAAGAAATATACGGCATAAATTTCCAAAAGACTATATTAAAAATCTCTCGGGCATCGGTTATAAACTAAATGATCAAATACCTTAAGATTAGATATAAATTTTTACTTATGGCTCTCTTGGGAGTTATGGCTATTGTTCTCATGTCTTTGCTTGCGCAAAATATTCTTGAAGATGGCTTAGAGAGAGTTAAAGATGTATTTAAAGACTCAAAAAAAGTTGAAAATATACAACATAAATACATAATTCCACTTTTTAAACTGCGAGAAGCTACACTCTCTTTGGTTGTAGCGCCAGATGGAGAGTACAAGAGAGATATTGCAGCTAGCCTGACTCCTATGGTTGAAGAGTTAGATTACTCTTTTAGATCATTGAATGATAAATTGAGAAATATTTGGGAAAGCTATAAAGAGCTGATTTTTGTTAAAAATGGATATAAAAATTACAAAAGATTTGTTTACTCAGCTGATGGATACATAAAACGAGGATACAAAACAGGTGGTTTTATGCATACAAAAAGTGTGGAGAGAAAGCAGTTTTATATATTGATTTCTAAACTAAAAAAACTCCAAGCAGCCCAACTTGAAAATTCATACAAGACCTTTCAAAATGCAAAAAGCAGTTTTTCAAAAAAGCAAAAAATTATAATCACAGGCGTTGTTGTAGTGATAATACTGACTCTGCTTTTTGGTTTTTTGATAGCTAGAAGTATAGTTTTTTCTATGGAGAGTGTTCAACAGGGCTTGGGTAAATTTTTTGATCTCTTAGGTAGAAAGATAGATAAAGATGAAAGAATAAAAATAGAGTTAAAAAGTACGGATGAATTTGGTGAAATGGCAAAAATGATAAATTCAAATATAGAAGTTTTGAGGGAAAAACTCAAAAAAGATATAGGGCTTATAGAGGATGCAACAAGTGTGGTCAGTGATTTAAAAAAAGGAGATTTAGATAGAAGATTGGTTAAAAATGCAAGTTCAAGTGAGCTTAATAGACTAAAAGAGGTGATGAATAAAATGCTTGATGATCTTGAAAACAGAATTGTTTTGGAGATAGAAGAGAGAACAAAACAGGAACAACTGCTCATACAGCAGAGCAAATTGGCATCCATGGGAAATATGATTGGCAATATAGCTCATCAATGGCGACAACCTCTTAGTGAAATCAATGCAGTTTTGATGAATATGCAAGTGAAGAAAGAACACAATGACTTAAGTGACAATGATTTTGAAGAGGGGATAAAAGAGTGCGATGTTATATTGTCACATATGTCAAACACAATCAGTGATTTTCAAAACTTTTTTAAGCCATCTAAAGAGAAAGTAAAATTTTCCTTGCAAGAGGAGTGTAGAAATGCCAGTTTTATCATTGAGTCATCTTTAAAATATAATAATATAGCTTTTAATATTGATATAGAAGAGGATTGTGATGTATTTGGGTATCCACGGGAGTTTTCACAGGCTGTACTTAATATACTCTCCAATGCAAAAGATATTTTAGTCAATAAAAAAATTAAAAATCCTTATATAAAACTTGTTCTTAAGAGAGGTTCTAAATATGCCCTTGTGAAGATAGAAGACAATGCGGGAGGTATAAAAGAGGAGGTATTCGATAGAATATTTGAGCCCTACTTTACGACAAAACATGCAACGCAAGGTACAGGGATAGGTTTGTATATGAGTAAAATT
>JALVAU010000024.1 GCA_027011025.1 Campylobacteraceae bacterium
TCTATCATAATTTAGCTCAAACCCATAATGGCTACTATTTATAAGGTTGTTGTCTTTTTTATATTTATCATATTCACTAAAAATTCCTGTTTGGATATTTAAATAAGAGTAGATAGAATCAACATACCTCAAAGTAGCATTTATACCAACTCCTCTATTTGTTCTTATTTGCGGATCAAACTCCAAATCAAAATCTACTCTAGGAGCAAAATATATAGGTTGCAAATAAAACAACCCCTCAGAACTTCCTAACCCAAATCTCGGTCTTAGAAATCCACTTCTTCTTGTTTTGTCAGTAGAAAATGAAAAATACGGTAGATACAAGATCGGGATATCACCGGCATAAAAGGTAGCATTATATATACTTAAAAAATTATTTTTTCTATTATATTCGCCTGAACTAAAGTCTATCTTCCAATCTGGATTTTGAACATCACAACTAGAAACTATAGATTTTTTAGTTAAATAATACTGAGGTTTTGAATTTGCACTTTGAGAGCTTATCCACAAATTTGTTTTATCCTCAAAGAAAAAAAGTGGTGCAAACGAACCTATATCACTGTTTAAATTAAGAGTTATTTTTCCACTCTTAAGAGAGTATTCCACCCCTTCTAAAACTGTTATATCTCCAAAAAGATTCAAATCACCTGTTTTTTGATTATATTTTGCTTCATCAGCAGTAATAAGATACTTTTGAGAGTATAAAACTACATTGCCTTTGGCATGTATGATATCGGCTTTTTTATTTACACTCTTTGCTAAGATTTCAACATTTTGAATCTCCCCAAAAGCTAGTGTAAAAAAAAGTGTAAAAAAGAGAAGAAATCTAATATGCATTCACTACCAATGTTCTTGCAACTTTATCATGCCAAGTCTCTCTTTTTGGATTTGTCAAAGCCCATAGAAATCCTATATAAAACAGACTCTCACTTACAATTCTCACAATTGCACGATTTAGTGAGTATATGATCGCAGGATTTTCTAAATCTATCGTTGAGACAACTCTTATCTTAATCAACATCTTTCCCGGTGTTGCTCCATAGTACCACACAAAAAATGTTTGATATATAATTTTTAATAATATCACATAAGAAAAAAGAGAGTTTAAGAGATTCAGCGTCTCTTCATAACTTGCATTTTGAGGAACTCTACCAAAAAATATAATCATAAACAAAATTGATATCAAAACTTCATCAATAGTATAAGCAAATGTCCTCTGTTTTATCGTTGCAAGAGTTATATTTTCTGTTTCAAATCTATCTATTATCTGTTGATCAGTCATCTTTAAGTGCCTGATATGCGATATCTTGTCTAAATTGCTTACCTGCAAAATGAACTTGCCCACAAAGCATATAGGCTCTGTCTCTCGCCTCTTTTATACTCTCCCCTAAGCCAACACAGAGTAAAACTCTTCCACCGCTTGCATATAACTTACCATCTTCACTTGTAACACCGGCATAAGATATATGTGTCTCTTCTAACTCTACATGTAGAGATTTATCTACTATAATTTCAGATGGAGTTGAACTCTTATATGGATAATTTTCACTTGCAATTACAACAGCAACTGCATGTTTGTCATAAAATTCTAAATTCAAATTTTTCAAATCACCTTTGGCTGCACTATAGAAAAGTTGACTAGCCGGAGTTTTAAGAAGAGGCATAAGAACTTCACATTCAGGATCTCCAAATCTAACATTATACTCCAAAACAATCGGCTCACCATCAACAATCATCAAGCCAATAAACAAAACCCCCTCAAACGCACTTCCCTCTTCTTGCATGCCTTTCAAAGTCGGCTCAATGACTCTTATTTTTACTTTCTCATACAGCTCATCATCAATAAGCGGTGTTGGTGCATAAGCTCCCATACCACCTGTATTTGGTCCTTTATCACCATCAAGCAACCTTTTGTGATCTTGGGCTGCTGGAAATACTTTATAATCTTTTCCATCGCAGATTGCAAAAACGGAGAGTTCATATCCATCTAAAAACTCTTCTATGATTATAGAACGGCCTGCATCACCAAAACTCTCGCCACTAAGCATATCTTTTGCTACCCTCTTTGCTTCATCTTTGCTTTGTGCTATAATCACACCTTTGCCACCACACAAACCATCTGCTTTTACAACTATGGGTGTATCAAGGGTATCTATAAAATCCTGAGCTTTTTTAAAATCATTAGTCTGTGTATATGAGGCTGTTGGAATTTTATACTTTTTTAAAAAGTTTTTCATATATATCTTTGAGCCTTCTAACCTCGAGGCATCCTTAGATGAGCCAAAAATCAAAAGACCTCTTTTTTTGAAAATATCCACAATACCGTCGACCAAAGGAGCTTCTGGACCTACAATGGTTAAATCTATATTTTTCTCTTCAACAAAGTCTGCAAGTTTATCAAAATCTTTAATATCTATATTTTTAGTAAACTCACCTGTTGCACCATTTCCCGGAGCCATATAGATATTTTGCACATCTTCATCTTTTTTTAATGCAAGAGCTATAGAGTACTCTCTGCCACCACCACCAACTATCAAAATATCCATTGAGAATTCTCCTAAAAAAAATAGCAGCACATGTAGAACATGCACTGCTAACCCAAGTGGGCGTTCGTTTATTCTTTGGCCCTAATCAAGCCAACGATGTAGCGCTAATTTCACCTTTAGGCTGCAGATTCTAACTTCGTTAGAAGCTCAAACAAAAATGCAGACACACCAGCAAAACACTCGCACCACAAATAACAATATGTTGGACCCTCATAAAACGGTTTCGCTTCACTCAGATACAATGTAATTATAAATCAATTATGCTTAAGATAATATTCAATAGACATTAGAGGTGCCCATAAAGAGTTTCCATTGGTTCTGAAAAATAGTATCCCTGCATATAGTCAACATCAAAACCTTTTAATATTGAGACGATTTCTGGCGAACTTACATGTTCGGCTATGATTTTCGTATTTAATGTTTTTGCAAATTTTATTATTGCATTTACTATATGGTATTCATTCGAATTTTTAGCTAAGTTCTTTATGATAGAGCCGTCTATCTTGATAAAATCCGGTTGAATCTGCAACAAATATGAAAAATTAGAATACCCGGAACCAAAATCATCAATTGCAAATCTAACCCCTTTTTTCTTCATTTTATTTATAAATGACATAACAATATCAAAGTTGCTTATCTCTTCAGATTCTAAGATTTCAAATATCAATCTATTCCCTATATCATATTGGGCAATCTTATCATATAGAAACTGTACTGTCTCCTCGTTTGTGATATCATCCACTGAAATATTGACAGAAAAAGATGCTAAATTTTTTGCAAATACTTTAAAAGTTTTTTCTACCATAACTTTAGTAATATCTGAATAGAGTTTGGTCTCTTTTGCAATTTCTAAAAACATATATGGAGATATTATTTTTCCATCATCCACTATCCTCACAAGAGATTCATACTTTTTGTCCTCTGGATTTTTAATATCTATAATTGGCTGAAAAAAAGGAATTATCATATCATTTGAGATTGCATATTGGATTTTTTGTCTCCACAAAAGATTCTCTTTATATCTGTTCATATGAGGGTTATCCTTACTAAATATCATATTTACCGACTTCTTTATTTTTGCCTCATTCAAAGCAAGATCGGACTCTTCCAAAAGATTACCGCTTCCATATGAAATACCACAAGTTGCACTTAGAGTTATATCGATATTCAGGCTTAAATTTTTAAATTTTTTATTTGACAATAGTTTCATGAATTTTTCTATAAACTGCACACAATATTGTCTATCAAAATCAAAATCCTGCAAAAACAAAAACTCATCAGACCCAATTCTATAAGAAAAAACACCCTCTTGCTTAGCATATATCTTTACTATTTTGGCAAACTCTTTTAAAACAAAATTTCCCGCATCCGTACCATAATAATCATTGATATTTTTAAAAAAATCAATATCTACGATATACAGTATAGGTTTTTTTAACAATTTGACATCTTTATGATAAGCTCTTCTGTTCCCTAATCCTGTTAAATCATCAGTAAAGAGTTTATGGTTCAAATCATCGTTTAAAGTTTTGATAGATTCAGCCATTTCATTAAATGAGTCAGTTAAGACTCCTATCTCGTCTTTTGAATTTGATATAATTTTATAATTAAGTTTCTGGTTTTTTAGATTTTTAGTCCCCTCAATTAACTTACTTATAGGATTTGTTATGTAATTTGCAAGTAAAATAGCGATATATATAACCAAAACAATAAGAAATAGAGTAACCA
>JALVAU010000025.1 GCA_027011025.1 Campylobacteraceae bacterium
ATGTAAAGATTATAAGACTAAATTCTGACCTTATGTACTTTTTTCTTGAAAAATCTTACTTTTCGTAGCTTTGGAGGATTGTAGCAACATTAGTTCTCGCCACTTTTAGAAGATTTGCTCACTATAGTGCGTAGGGTCAGTAATTTAGTAAAAAGGTCACCTCAAACTCTAGATACTTGTAAGGATAACTCTCTATAAGATGCTTTGTTTCCCTATAAGAGAGCAACTCACTTCCACCGCTAGTACCACTATATTTGATATATCTAAGCATAGATAGTGTATCTTTAAACTCTATCTTATAACTCCTTTTATACAGATTTGAATTTTTGTAGATTTTTGCTATTGTCTGGATTAAATCAAATGAAGGTAAAAAACTTTTTCTTTTGCTTATTTCATATATAGTCTTAAAAGTACCACTTGTAAAAATTGCAAATGCCACCCTATCGCTAAGCTTACTATAAAATTTAAGTGTTTGCTCAAGCTCTTTTGCCCACTGCAATGCCGATGATGAAACAACTAGATCAAATGGAGCTAAGCGTAGCACTCTCTCTCTAAAATCTTTAGATTCAAAATCATCACATATAACTTCTATATTGGTGCTGAGTGGATGAAGTTCACACATGCTTTTTGAGCAGTCAACCCCAATAAATCTCTCTACTTTCCAAGGTATATTTTTATAAATTTCTCCTGTCCCGCAGCCAATATCTAATATCCTCAAAGGCTTAAAATCTATCTCTTTTATTAGCTCTTGTGCAACTATTTTTTGCACTTTTGCAAATAAATCATAATTTTTTGCATATTTTTCAAACTCTACTATGTGATTTTTTTTGTGCATTTATCAATACTTTCTTTTTTCCAACCTTACACATTACAACGAACAAAGCTCCTAAAAGTGGTAGGGCTAAAGTCTCCGCAAGCTCCTAAAGCTATGAAAAGTAGGACTTTTCAAGAAAAAAGTGCATAAGGTCAGTTATTTTCATCTATTTTTTAATATTTTTTGGATATAATCACCGATTATATCAAATAGTACCTCAATAGTTACATAAATTATGTGGGTATGAAATCAAAACAAGGAAAATTTTATGACCTCAACCTTATTGGTCTTACAATTTATTTTAGCAGCAGTTTTAACTATCGCCATACTTTTACAAAAAAGCTCTTCCATAGGACTAGGTGCTTATAGTGGAAGCAACGAATCCCTATTTGGAGCCAAAGGCCCAGCAGGATTTATGGCAAAATTTACTTTTATCGTAGGATTTGTATTTTTGGTAAATACTTTGGCATTGGGTTATTTTTACAATCAAGAGAAAAAAGTTTCAATTGCCGAAGATATAAAAGTTGAAAAACCATTGATTCCAACTGTACCAACTACTCCTGAAACTCCAAAAGCTCCAAAAGCTCCGAGTGCGCCTATAACCAAGTAGATATGAAAATTGTACTGCTGTCGTTTTTTCTTACTTTAACTCTATGGGCAGATGCCCATATATTTGTTTACCATAGATTTGGCGACAGCAGATACCCTAGCACAAACACTACTATATCCGAACTAAAAAAAGAGTTTGACTACTTCAAAACAAATGGCTACAAAATAGTGCCTTTGGATAGATTGGTTAAGGCATTAAAGGATGGGAAAACTATACCCGATAAGTGGGTTGTCTTAACTATTGATGACAATTTTAGAAGTTTTTATGATAATGCTTTTAAACTCTTTAAAAAATATCACTATCCATTTTCACTGTTTGTCTATATAGAAGCAACACAAAAGAGGTATCCTGATTATTTAAACTGGAAACAGCTAAAAGAGATAGCAAAGTATGGATCTTTGGAATTTCACTCATACGCCCACCCTCACATGACACATGTAAGTAATGAAGATTTAAAAAAAGATTTTCAACATGGATTGGAAATTTTCGAAAAAAAATTAAACATAAAGCCAAAATATTTCACCTACCCTTATGGAGAGTACAATAAAAGAGTAAAAAAAATAGCAAAATCTTTTGGCTTTGATGCCATAATAAATCAAAACATGGGTGCAGTTGGCACAAAAAGTGATCTGTTCGACCTAGATCGTTGTGCTCTTGTGGGAAGGACAAACTTAAAATATCTATTAAAATTAAAACACCTAAATGCTACATGGATAGAGCCCATATCTTTTCCAAAAAACTCAATTTTGTCAACTCTACATGTAAAGGTAGATGAAAATGGCAAAAGAGGAGGTCTATATATAAGCGGTAACGGCTGGAGAGAGATAGACTTCAAAAACAAAGAGATAAACCTAAAACTAAATAAAAAACTGACAAACGGAAGAAATAGAGTTATAATTTCGATAGGAGATAAAATCTCAACAAAACTACTAATAAAGGACACAAAATGGAACTAGATCTTATATATGAAACACAAAAAGAGCATATTGACAAAAGCTTGGCATCTCTAAAGAGGGATTTTAGCACGATAAGAAGCGGAAAAGTTTCTGTATCTGTACTTGATAATATCAAGGTAGATTATTATGGAACTCCAACTCCGCTAAATCAAGTAGCAACCGTACTGTTAAATGATGCTACCACAATAAGTATCACTCCATGGGAAAAACCTATGTTAAAGGCCATAGAGCATGCTATCGGCTCGGCAAATATAGGAGTAAATCCTAACAATGACGGTGAAAGCGTAAAACTCTTTTTTCCACCTATGACAACTGAACAGAGAAAAGAGGGTGCAAAGCAGGCAAAGACTATGGGCGATAAGGCAAAAGTTGCTATAAGAAATATCAGAAAAGATGCAAACGACAAAGTAAAAAAACTAGAAAAAGATAAAGAAATTACCGAAGATGAAGCCAAAAAAGCCTATGATGAAGTACAAAAAATCACAGACGAGGGCGTAAAGAAGGTCGATGTTGCGGTGAAAGAGAAAGAAGCAGAAGTGCTTAAGATATAGATTATGAATATAGAAAAAATATACAAAGATGCAAATGCTCTGCTTGAGGGGCATTTTTTGCTTAGCAGTGGAAACCACTCGCAATTCTATCTCCAGAGTGCAAAAGTTTTGGAAAACCCAAGAACTGCACAGCTTTTAGCAGATGAGCTTGCAAAAGAGATAAAAAAGAGTGGGCTCAAAATCGACACCGTGTGCTCTCCTGCCCTTGGCGGAGTTTTGGCAGGATATGAGCTTGCTCGTTCGCTTGGAGTTAGATTTATATTTGCCGAGAGAGTCGATAAAAAGATGACTATAAGAAGAGGCTTTGAGATAAAAAAAGATGAAAATATCCTTATATGCGAAGATATAATCACAACAGGTGGCTCTGCACTAGAAGCCGCTAAAGTTGCGATGAGTATGGGAGCAAATATAGTGGCTTATGCCGCCTTGGCAAATAGAGGCTTTTGCAAAAGAGTCGGAAGTAGTCAAGATATGAAACCTACATGCAAACTTCCTCAAGAGATACCGTTTTTTGCTTTGGCTGATTTTGAATTTGATATTTATGAGCCCCAAAATTGTCCACTTTGTAAAGATGGAAGCATAGCATATAAGCCAGGTAGCAGGGGAAATTAACACAAATATGAGATGGAGAGATGCAAAAAAAGGTAAATTTAAACATAAAGCAGAGATAAAAAAAGAGGCTCTAAATATCTCTCCCATCATAGACAGGGTAAAAGCCTTTTTAACCGACTCGTTTATGCTGTTTATGCCTATAATTTACATAGTCTTTTATATCGTTATGGGCTCAAGAGAGGAGTTTAGAGCAAATATGTTATTGGGCTGGATATATATTTTGGTTCCGCATTTTATCATCACAACACTCTTTTTATATATCAAAAATCAAACTCCTGGGTATAAAGCTTATAATATAAAACTTTGTACTTTCAAACACAAAAAACCGACACTTTTACAAGTAGCTTTAAGATATATAATTTTTACCATAACCTTGATTATCTTTCCTCTGCTTTTTATCCCCTTTTTTACCAAACAAAAATTAGGACTACATGACTATATTTCGCTAAGCGTTCCACTGCACCACAAATGAGTACATTTTCTAAAATATCCTCTTTTTTCTTCTTCTATTTTGCATTGGTTGCTATCTATATAGTCTTCTTGCCAAAAATTTTACAAGATTTAGGATATACCTCATTTCAGATAGGTTTTATATTTTCTCTAGGACCTTTGATGAGATTTATCATCCCTTTTTTCTTCCTAAAGAGACTAAATTTAAATAAAAAAATATTTCACTCGGCTCTGCTTATTCTACTACTCTCTTATCTG
>JALVAU010000026.1 GCA_027011025.1 Campylobacteraceae bacterium
GAGGTAAGAAATATGGATGAAATTTTTAAAAAACCCATAGAAAAACAGTTTGAATTTGATGAAAATGTAGCTAGTGTTTTTGACGATATGCTAGACCGTTCTATTCCTTTTTACAAGGAGGTTATCTCTTTGATATGCGATATTATATCCCTACATGTAGATAACAACTCAATAGTAATAGACCTAGGATGCTCAACAGCTAATACACTGCTTGCCCTACATCGTAAAAGCAAATATAAATTTAAAAGTATAGGGTTTGATAATTCAAAAGCTATGCTTGAACAAGCCAAAAGAAAGATAGATGCCTATGGTGCAGATATAGAGCTAAGACTTGCTGACATACTAGAGGCAAAACTACCAAATAGTGATGTGGTTATCGCCAACTATATGTTACAATTCATCAGACCTCCACAAAGAGCTAATTTTATCAAAAAAATATATACTTCATTAAATAGTGGTGGTCTGTTTATCTTTAGTGAAAAAATTATCTATGATGATAAAAAACTGAACAAAAAGATGATAGATATATACTATAACTTTAAAAAACAGGAGGGATACAGTGAGTTTGAGATATCTCAAAAAAGAGAGGCACTAGAAAATGTCCTAGTACCATATAGCGAACAAGAAAACAGAGAACTCATACTGAACTCGGGTTTTAAAACCATAGAAACACTATTTAAATGGGGAAATTTTGTCACTTTTTTAGCTATTAAATAGTTCTGGGTTCTTTCTTTTCATATGGTTTATGACTATAATAATTTCATCTAGCCCCATTTCTGAATCATCATCATCGTCAAAAATTTCATCTATAGAATCAAGATAGATATCTACTGCTTTTTTTAGATTTTCTTTTTTTACACCAGCAAAAAAAAGTGCTGCGTTTAGCATATCTGAAAGCTGTATAGCCAACTCCTCTATCTCCATTTCTATCTCTTGCATCTCAATATCCTGCATTGTTTACCCCTGTCTTTTTTAATATTATATCTTCTACCTGTTTTTTTATATTTTTATATACAAAACCGTCTCTAAAACTACCCATTAAACCACCACTTGCATTTGGATGACCTCCTCCATTTGCGAGATTTATCGCCATTTTGCTGACATCTATTTTTCCATCAGCCCTTAAGGAGATAGTTTTTCTTGAGGTTATATCCATAAAAAAATCAAAATCTGGATTTGCTTTTAGAAAATCATTCCCGATAACAGATACATTTCCAATATTGTAAGTAAGTATCCCTCTATGATTTTCATACTTTATACACATTTTTTCTCTATTTTTACTTAGCATTTCAACATTTCTTTTTGAAATTAGATTGCTTAAGGTGTCGTCTTTATCTTTTTTAAGGATCTCCTTTTTAATCTTGTGTATATTTTCATCAAGCACTATATGAGGATTTTCATACTCAAAATAGGGTTGTATCTTTTCTAGTAACTCAAAAAGATACAGACTGTTCTCCTTGGGAAACATGATTCTGTTTATCTCTTTAGCCCCACTTACTAAACCCAGACAAACTTTACCTAACTCAAACTCCTCTTTATCATCTAACCATATATCGACCGCATTTACAATTTCTACAAATTTGGATAGTTTTTCATCTTTTCCAAATACGGGAGAGAAAAAATCATAAGTTATCTTTGTAGCACATCTACTATCATCAAGATAGTACCATTCAAAGTCATTTGCACAATCTTGTCCCGATTTGTGATGATCCAAGAGTAGAAGCAAAATCTTCCCATTTGCTATCTTTACTTTTGAGTCAAAATCTTTCGCCTGTTGCGGAGTTAGATTTAGATCTGTTATTAAGATGATACTTTTTTCATTTTTATCAGCATTGATATCATTGAAAATCTCTTCAAATCTCTCATTTATCTCTTTTCCATAATTTGAATTATAAAATTTTATATTATCAAAATACCTATTTGTAACCATTTGACAACCATATCCATCTAAATCGGTATGTGACAAATGATATACCTTATAATTACTCATCTATTTCCTTAATTTATAAATTTTCTATCTCTATAGTTCCCACAACTTCAAATTTTGCATTTGTGTCTATCTCAGCATGACTTAGCACTACGACATCAAGATTAAATTTTTCAAAGATATCATTTAGAGATTTTCTTAAAAGTGGATCAACTACTATTATTACAGGGGCTATTCCTTTTTGTAAAACCTTACTAGCTTCATCACTTACTACTTGTACTAATGTATTGATCTGTCCTATGTTTAGAATTAAGTCTCTTACTCCATCTCTCTCACGCAAAGCATCTAGCATTTTTTGTTCCGTATTTGCATTAAAAGTTAAAAGCTTTATAAAACCTTCCTCATCTTTATACATTTTGGTTATTATGCGAGATAGATGAGATCTAACCTGCTCTGTGATAATTTCAACATTTCTAGTTATCTCTGCAACATCGCTGATGGTTTCTAGTATGGTTAACATATCTTTTATAGGTATCTTTTCATGCAACAAAGCTTTTAAGACTTTTTGTATAAGTCCTATATTTGCCACTTTTAAACAATCCTCCACAACAACAGGAAAATTTTCTTTGGTTTTATCTACTAGAGATTGAACATCCTGTCTTGTCAGCAACTCTTCAGAGTATTTCTTGATAAGTTCACTTAGATGTGTCGATATGACAGTAGCAGGATCCACTATAGTATACCCTTTTATGATAGCATCTTCTTTTATATCTTCATCAATCCAAAGCGCATCTAATCCAAATGCCGGTTCTTTTGTTGGAATTCCGGATATCTCTTCTATAACCAAACCACTATCCATAGCCAAAAATTTATCAGGATATATCTCACCACTACCAATCTCTGCACCCTTTAAGAGAAGTTGATACTGATTTGGTTGTAGATGCAGGTTATCTCTTATACGCACCTGTGGTATGAGATAGCCAAAGTCTGTTGCAATTTTTCTTCTCATACTTTTGATTCTTTCTAGCAAATCCCCTCCTTGCGCAGGATCAGCCAATTTTATAAGTTGATATCCTAGATCAAGCTCCAATATCTCTATCTTAAGTATATCGTTTAGAGTCTTTTCTTCCTCCTCTTTGATTTGTGCTGCTGATTTTTGTTGAGGCTTTGACACTTCAGAGGAGGATTCTACCTCCTCTTTTACTGCAGGCTTTGTACCTAATAAATTAGTTAAAGAAAAATTCTCATTGGTTGTTTTTTTCATAAGGTATGCAAGCAAAAGAAATATAAATCCAACAAACCCTAATGAAAGAGTAGGTAAACCAGGAACTAATGCAAACAGTATCAATATCAATCCAACTATAAAAAGAGTTTTATAATCACTAAATAGTTGATCTATCGCTCCTGTTGCAAAATTTTTATCACTTTTATTTGCCCTAGTGATAATTATACCAGTAGCAGTAGATGTTATTAGGGCTGGAAGCTGAGATACCAATCCATCACCAATCGTCAGTATAGTATAAGTTTTTGCACTTGTAGCAAGATCTAAATCATATTGAAAAGCACCTATGAGAAAACCGCCTATTATGTTAATTATGGTGATTATAATACCTGCTACAGCATCACCTTTGACAAATTTACTAGAACCATCCATCGCACCATAAAAGCTAGCTTCTTGTATGATATCTTCACGCCTTTTTCTGGCTGTTTTTTCATCTATCAACCCAGCGTTCAAATCTGCATCTATAGCCATCTGTTTTCCAGGCATCGCATCTAGTGTAAAACGGGCTGCAACCTCTGCCACCCTGGTTGAACCCTTGGTGATAACCATAAAATTTATAATAACCAAAATAGAAAATACTATAACACCTATGACATAATTTCCACCAACTACAAACTCTCCAAAACTAGATATTATCTCACTTACAGCATTTGGACCTTCATGCCCATGGCTCAAAATCATCCTTGTTGTTGCTATATTTAGAGATAGTCTATAGAGTGTAATGATAAGTATCAAAGTTGGAAATGTAGTCAAATCTGTAGGCTTTGGTATGTACAACGATATGAGTATAATCAAAACTGAAATAGATAATGATATAGTCAAAAAGAGATCTAATGCAGCACTTGGAAGCGGAACTATTATAATAGCAAGTATAGCAATTATAAAAAATACTATTGTCAAATCTTTTGATTTTAATATTGGTTTTAAAAGCAAGCTAAGTGTAGCTAATATATTGTTTTTATTGTTTGCCATAACCTTTAGTTTTCAGTTATATCTTTTAGTGTTATTC
>JALVAU010000027.1 GCA_027011025.1 Campylobacteraceae bacterium
TTCTATGATAGTTTTTAAGGTTAAAGTATCAGGAGAGACCTTTAACATAAAACCACCTTTTGTACCTTTGAAAGATTTTAAGATATCTTCTTTTGCCAATGACTGTAAAATTTTTGCTAAAAAACTTTTAGAAATACCAAGTTTAGTTGATAAAGTATCCACATCTTGAGGGGTATCTTTTTCAGAAATCATGATTAGTGATAATAGTGCATATTCACTGGCTTTTGTTAGTAACATTAAAATACCTTTCTCTAAAACAAATAGGACAGATATTGTACTAAATATAAACTAGATTTTCCTTTAAACGACATTTGCGGCAAATCAAAACAATATTTTATTAAGAAAAATTTTGATTATTTTTTTAAACAGACATTTTACTCTTTTGACACAAATATCCAAACATTAAACCCTTTATCAGTAATTATACAAGCAAAAATTTTAGATTTCAAATAATTCCATAACAACAAATGATGGAATTGGAAATAGGAAAATAAATTTAGTTTTATGGCACCTTTTTTGATAATTTTTAAATTTTTATTGTATTTTTAAATATTATAGGGTATAGTGTATGTAAGTTGTAAATCTAGGTTTAAAATAAAAAGACAGGACTTAAAAATGCAAGTAAATATAAATTCGATAAATGCTCATTTTGATTGGATGGCAAACAGTGCAAACAATATAGCAAATGTGAATACTGATGGCTATAAATCTATAGATACAACTTTAAGCAGTGATAACGGAAACATACAGGCTAAATCTAGCTCAAGCGACAATGGAGTAAATCTAGCAAAAGAGTTAGTTGATCAAGTTCCCATGTCTGCCGGTGTAGAAGCAAATGTAAAGGCCATAGAGACACAAGAGAAGATGATTGGCTCTGTCATAGATATGTTGGTCTAAATAATCAACATAGCATCTCCATAAGAGAAAAATCTATACTTTTTTCTGACCGCCTCCTCATATAATTCTAAAGTTTTTTCTATACCGACAAACGATGCCACTAGCATAATTAGAGTTGATTTTGGCAGATGAAAGTTTGTCAAGAGGTGATTTACTCTGATTGGTCTGTTTTGCGGATGTAGAAACAGATCACAGTATCCTTTGGTTTTTTTTGTTCTTGAATAGTACTCTATCGTTCTTGTCACCGTTGTTCCGATAGCTAAAATAGACCTGTTTGATTCTAGTAGTTTTTGTGTTTCTTGATCTATTTTAAAATATTCACTATGCATTTTATGTTTTTTTATATCTTCGCAAGTAACAGGCTTAAATGTTCCTGCTCCTACATGTAGAGTTAAAATTTTTGTATCAAATCTTTTTTTTAACTCCATAAATTTTTTTTCACTAAAATGCAAAGATGCAGTCGGAGCTGCTACAGCACCTCTTCTTTGAGCAAAAACACTTTGATAGTCATCTTCATCCTGTTTTTCATCTTCTCTTTTGATATAGGGTGGTAAGGGTATATGACCTATATTTTCAAGGATATCAAAAAGCTCATGAGTTAAAACTTTTCTATTTTCTTGTAAAAATTCAACTACTCTTGATCCATCTTCCTTCAACTCTTTCACCAAAGCTGTTAAATTATCATCAAAAAAAAGTTTCGTATTTAGTTGTACTTTCCCTCTAATATACACAGTATAAAGATTTTCCTGCAAAGGGGAGTTGAGCAGCAGTTCCACTCTCCCACCACTCTCCTTTTTCCCAAAAATTCTTGCTTTTACAACTTTTGTATCATTTAAAACAATAGAGCACTCTTTTGGAAAAAAATCTAAAATTTCTTTGAAAGTTGTATGAGTTATATCATCTTTTTTTCGATCATACACCAAGACTCTAGCGTCATCTTTATCTGCTAACGGATAAGAAGCGATAAGATTGGAGGGGAGGGCATAATCATAGGTAGATACTTTTAAAGGATCTCTCAACTACTCTTTTTCCTCTATCTCTTTAAGCTCTGTACTCTCTTTCTCTTCATCTTCTTTTTTAGCTGGATTTACAACGCGAGCTACTATTATGGATAGTCCATACAGTATCACTAGAGGTCCTGCCATCAAAAATTGTGTCAGTACATCAGGTGGAGTCAATAGTGCAGAAACAGCAAAAATGATGATAATAGCATACCTAAAAAAGCTAATCAAAGCTGCGTCATCTACAAGTCCCAATTTTGCAAAGAAGAAAGTTATCACAGGTAGCTCAAAAGCTAATCCAAAACCAAACAGAAGCTTTGTAAAAAAGCCTACATACTCTCCAATACTAGGCAGGGCAGTAAAAAGTTGTGAGCCAAAATTGATAAGAAAATTAAATCCTATAGGCACAACGATAAAATAACAAAATGCAGCACCGGCAATGAACATAAAAGTTGCAAAAAACACAAACGGTAAAACAAGCCTTTTTTCTTCGTCATACAGTCCCGGAGACACAAATAACCAAAATTGCCAAAAAAGTATCGGCAAGGAGAATATAAAAGCAGTAAAAAAGGAGACTTTTAAAGCAGTAAAAAATGGCTCTTGTACTTTTGTAAATATTACATGTGAACCCTCTGGCAAAACTCCATTTAAAGGAGCTATCATCCAAGCTAAGATTGGTTCCCAAAATGAAAAACAGGCAAAAAACATAACAAATATAACAGCAACTGAGATACCAAGCCTTTTTCTAAGTTCGGCAAGATGAGGTCTTAATTCGTCAAACATTTTCACTCTCTATTTCATTACTATTTTGTATAACTCTATCTGAGTTCATTGGATTCTTTACTATATTTTTAGCACTGTTAGCGCTATTTTTTACATCTTTTATCGCTTCGCTTATATCTTTGGTGCTGCTTTTTATCTCTTCTAATTCATCAAAAGAGAGTTGTTTTTTTGCACTTGTTGCAGCAGAGTCAAGCTTCTTTTTGTATTCCATAGCTTCTTCTTTGAGATCTTGTATTTTCATCTCTTGTTCTAAAGATGATTTTGCTTCATTTATGCTACTTTTAAAACTTTTGAAAAATTTTGCAATTTGAACCATAGCCTCTGGTAATTTTTCCGGTCCTAAAAAAAGAACAGCAATGACACCAACTAAAAGTATCTCGCTAAAACCCATGCCAAACATATTTACACCTTGATTTGATTAAGGCGACAATTATATCTTACATTTCATCAAAAAAAGATAAATTTGCATAAAACGAGAGGTTTTATCTGCTAAAAAGCCATAAAAATATATACTGTTAAAAAAATAGGGATTGAAAAAATTTTATGAAAACTGCTATTCTTCTTTTAAATATGGGCGGGCCAAATAATCTGTCCGAAGTAAAGACTTTTTTGACTAATATGTTCAATGACAAAGCTATCATCAATGCACCTTTTTTTATTCGCAAAATTATAGCTTATTATATAGTAAAAAACAGACTAAAAGAGGCTAGTGAAAATTATAGGCTATTAGGAGGAAAATCACCGATAATTAAGCATACTAAAAAATTGGTTGAAGAGTTAAATAAAGAAATGAATGAAGATCTGTTTTATATTATGCGCTATACCCCTCCTTTTTCACTTGATATACTTTCAAAAATACAAAATTATGATAAATTTGTTGTGATACCTTTATATCCTCACTTTTCATCAACCACTACAAAATCATCACTAGATCATCTGTTTAAAGCTGCAAAAAAATTAAAAATAGAGAAAGAAAAATTTGTCTCAATCGACAAATTTTATAGTAATGCTACCTATAATAGAACTATAGTAACAAGGATAAAGGAGGCTCTAGGAGATGATAGTGCAGGGGAGTTTGAGTTGATCTTTTCCGCACATGGACTTCCACAGAAAATCATAGACAGTGGTGATCCATACATGAAACATATAAAACAAAATGTTTTCTTTGCAAGAAAAGAGTTGCTTAAAAGTGGAATCCATTTTTCTGATACACATTTGGCATACCAATCAAGACTTGGACCTATGGAGTGGATAAAACCATACTTGGAAGATAAATTAAAATCTCTGAAAAAAAGAAAAGTTATCATATATCCCATAGCATTTTTAATAGATAATTCAGAAACAGAATATGAACTAGACATTGAATACAGGGAATTAGCAAAAGAGTTAGGCTTTAAAGAGTACAGGGTGGCAAGTGCTCCAAATATACTCATAAAAGATACTATAAAAGAGTTGTATAGAGAGTTGATATAATAATTATAATATAATTAAGAGTTTGGAAATTATAGTTT
>JALVAU010000028.1 GCA_027011025.1 Campylobacteraceae bacterium
ATATTATAGGATACTACTCAGTTAGGAGAAAGGTTAACCCAAAGGCTCTTGATATCATAAAACCCATATACGAGAGAATGATCTCCATAGAGAGAAGTAGCAGCATGAGTGAAAGTAAAAAATATTTAGATGATTTATTAAAAGAAAAAGGGGTAAGCTATGAAGAATTTTCAAACAATTTACAAAGATTATAAACCACAAATTTTATTTGGTATTGCTTTGTTTGCAGTTACCTTGCATAGTTTTTTGGGCGGTGATGCTTCAAATAGTTCAACTATTTTTTTAGGATTGGCTGCTGGTTCATTTTTTAATAGTGGAAGCAAACTAAATTGTGATAAAAGTCTATATGAACAGATTCTTGATGTTACAGAACATGCAAGAAATGGTGATCTTGAATCAAGAATTGTAAATATAGACAAAAATGATCCTCTATCTAAAGTGGCTTTAGGGATAAATGATATGCTTGATCAGGTAGAGGCATTTATGAGAGAGACAAAAACTTCTATAGAGTCTGCGAGTGTAGGAAAAACATACAGAAATATCTTCAATGCCGGTTTTCGAGGTCTTTTTGAAACAAATGGAAAATATATAACCGCCGGTGTTCAAGGCATAATAGATGGCGAAAAAGGAAAAATAAAAGGCATACTATCAAATAAATTTTCTGAGCTGGGAAATGGTATAGAGGGAATTTCTAGAATACAGGAAAATCTAAACAATAATGTATCCTTAATAAATGATATATCGCAAATGTCTCAAAGAACAGCAAGCAAATCAAATGAGAGCTTAGGCGTTGTATCTAATATATCTGACGCCATGAAAGAACTGCTTGATCTAATAGTCAGCACAAATGATGCGATAAATTCACTAAACGAAAGGGCAAATGAGATAAGCTCTGTTGTAAACCTTATAAAAGATATAGCAGATCAAACAAATCTTTTAGCACTAAATGCTGCCATAGAAGCGGCACGAGCAGGAGAGCACGGAAGAGGTTTTGCAGTTGTTGCTGATGAGGTTAGAAAACTAGCAGAGAGAACACAAAAGGCAACTCAAGAGATAGCAATAACAGTACAAACACTACAACAAGAGACAAATGGAATACATGCAAATTCGGAAAGAATTGACAGTATCGCAAATAACTCTGTTGAAAATATTGTCAATTTTGAATCTACTTTGAATGACTTTAGCGAAGATGCCACCAAAACAGCAAACATATCACTTAATGTAGAAAATAAAACCTTTACTATTTTAGCAGAGATAGACCATATAGTCTTTAAAACAAAGGCTTACAGCGCTATACTAAATGAACAAAAAGATGAAATTTTTACAGATGATCATAATTGCAGACTCGGTAAATGGTACTATAATGGAGATGGCAAAAAACAGTTTGAAAAAACAAGAAATTACCCTCTTATTAAAGAACCTCACAAAATTGTTCACGAAAGCGTATCTAATAACTTGGAAATTATCAAACAAGGATTTACTATGGATAAACTTGATTTGATCGTCAAAAACTTTACAGCCATGGAACAAGCAAGCGAAAAACTCTTTAGTCTGCTAGATAGCATGAGCGAAGAGAAAGTCTAAGCTCTGTCCAAAAGATTCATTGGTTGGAAAAAGCCTCTTACTGATGAATCTTTTATAAAATTTATATTATATGGATGAATTGCTTCAAAAATTTTAAATTTTTTACTAGAAGGAATCCTCTGTTTTATCTCTTTTGAAGCATTTCCAAGTAAAATCAAGCATATATCTCTGTCTTGCAGCATTTGTAATAATTCACTTATGAACGGTAAAAACATCTTTACATGTAGAGCTGTCTCCTGTTTGTTTGTAAAGACAAGAGAGCTATTTAAAAGTAAAATACCATTTTTTTCAAAATTATCTTTAAGTTGCATTATATCTGAAATTAGCCCTGTTTTATCTACTCTCTTTATGGCATCTTGCGTGCAGTTATTTTCATCTAATAATCCTTTTGAAACCAATAACATTTTAATAAAGTTTCTAAGACTTGTAGCTCGATTTACGCTTTTACTTAGTCCATTTGTACTAAATATATCTCCAACCCTGCCATCTATAAAAGCATATCCTATGGCACTCTCTTCCCTTGGATATGGGTCCTGACCAAAAAGAATATATCTTGTATCATCTAGTGGAAGAGTTTTAAAGGCATTTAAAAAGTTATCAAATGATGGAAAATACCCCTCATCTTTTTCTAAAAAAGTTCTGTATTTTATGTCAAGTTTTTGATAAGAGTTTTGGACTATTTTTTGCCAAGATGTATCTATATTTATCACTTAAGATTTGCCAATTTTAGTATCAAGTCAACCTCTCCTATGCCAATTCTTAAATCTTTTGCTATCATAGCTTCACTTTTACCATTTTTATACTGAGTTACAATTAACTTTTCATTAGAATCGACCATATTGGGAGCTGCAAAATTTACCACCTTTTTGCCATCTTCCAAAGCATCTATCCGTTTTATCTGCTCATCTTGGAAGTCTGACATTACACTCTCTATCTCATTTATAGACTCAACCAAAGGAGATAGTGATTTTTGAACCTCTGCTTTGACTTCTGCTTTAAGCTGAATTTGCATAGCTTTTATATCGACTTGCTCCATAGATAACAAACCCTTTAGAGTTTTAGTTATAGTGTGATTCTCCCTGTTTAAATCTTCTATAATTTTTCCATATAGTTTCAATTTTTTAGAGACTTCTTTGTCTCTCATGATAACTAAAATAAACATTATAAAAACTAAAAAACATAAAGCAATAATAGCTAGCAATTCTATATTCATCTATACTCCCTTTAGGGCTTTCGCCTCTCTTATCATCACTCTCTCCCTAGCACTCATATATGAGCTCCAATCTTTTATATCGGGCTCATGCATCAAAACGATTTTTGCTATATCTTTATCAATTGCCTTAAAAAATAGTGCAAACTCCCTCTTAGGGAAAACCGGCATCAGAATTCTGCCGTAGTATCTTTTATCTTTTTCTAATTCAAAATTTAGCAATTTAAAATGCTCAAAACCAATATCACTTATATCTTCTTCAAAAGCAAGTTTTAGATAGCTTGGCTTTTCATCTTTGATAAATGCACTTAAATCATCTATTTTTCTATGTAATTCAACTATCAGATTTAACAAAACCTGATCACTGTCTCCTGTCTCACCTCTAGCCTTGGCAAGTTTTAGCCACTGTCCAATACTATCTTCATCACTACTTACTAATTGGTCAAACTCTCTTTTATACTTCTGATCAACTTCGCCAATCTCTTCAAACTTTATCTTTAAGGGTGCTTTTACAAAACGAATATGCTCCATAGTCAAATCCTATCAAACCAAATAAATATAAAAAATATGATACCTAAATATCCATTGAGAGTAAAAAAAGCTCTATCAATTTTTGAAAAATCTTTTGCTACTATTTTATGCTCCCAAAAGAGTATTATAGCTGAAATTAAAATTCCTAAATATGCCCAAATTCCTAAATCTGCAAGATAAACAAAAAACAGCCAAAAAAGTATAGTTTGAAAATGAAACAGTTTTGATATAAAAAAAGTTGCATCTTTCCCATATTTTGAAGGTATAGAAAATAGATTATTTTGCTTATCATACTCCATGTCCTGCAAAGAGTAGAGCAGATCAAATCCAGCCACCCAATAACTAACACCGATACAGAGCATAAGGGACCAAAGAGGTATATCTCCTCCTATAGCCACTGCACCTGCTATGGGAGCCATACCCAAAGAGAGACCCAGCACTAGATGTGCTGTCTCTGAAAATCTTTTAAAGATAGAGTATCCCCCTAGTATGATTAGAATAGGAAATGAGAGATAAAATGCCAAAGAGTTGATGCAGTATGCTACTACTACAAATATCACCGCATTTAGGCAAATAAAGATGAGAATATTTTTCTGTGTTATCCTTCCATCTACACTAGGTCTCGATGCTGTTCTAGGATTGAATTTATCTATATTACGATCAGCCCATCTATTGAAACTCATAGCAAAATTTCTGGCACTCACTGCTGCGATAAGCCCTAAAAATAAGAGTCTCCATCCAAACCACATAGTGCCATTTAGATTTGAAGAGTAAACTATCATAGCTATAAATATAAACGGCAATGAAAAAATAGAGTGCTTGAAGACTATAAGCTCCCCTATATCC
>JALVAU010000029.1 GCA_027011025.1 Campylobacteraceae bacterium
CTTTGAAAGTCCCTATTTAAGGGATGGTGCGGATGAGAAGACTCGAACTTCCACGCCGTGAAGCACCAGATCCTAAGTCTGGCGTGTCTACCAATTTCACCACATCCGCACAACAATGATAAGACTAAAATCTCGACTTTAAGTCGAAGCTTTAGTGACTGAAAACCTGATGAACTTTGTTCATTAGATTTGAGACAGTTAAATGGTACGCCCTGCACGATTCGAACGTGCGACCTACGCCTTAGAAGGGCGTTGCTCTATCCAGCTGAGCTAAGAGCGCATCTATCTCGGTTTAAGGTGGTGCGCCCGACAGGAGTCGAACCTACAACCTACGGATCCGAAGTCCGTTGCTCTATCCAATTGAGCTACGAGCGCAATACTCGCCAAAGACAATGGGGTGAATGATGGGATTCGAACCCACGGCCCTCGGAACCACAACCCGATGCTCTAACCAACTGAGCTACACTCACCAGATTTATCAAAAAATGGTCGGGGCGAAAGGATTCGAACCTTCGACCCCCTGGTCCCAAACCAGGTGCGCTAACCAGACTGCGCTACGCCCCGAATAAAATACAATAATAAACCGTATTTTAAGGGTGAAATTCTACACAAATTTTACTTATTTGTCAAGGAAATATCAATTTTTCAACAATATTTCTTGAACAACTTTTGGAAGCAGTTCGTATTCAAGTTTATGAATCTCCATTTCATATTGCTCTAAAGACATATTCTTTTGTTTTTCAAAACACTTTTGCGCTATTATAGCGCCTCCATCTAACTCTTCATTTACATAATGAACTGTTATACCGCCAATTTTCATTTCAGAGACATAACTATCTTCAATAGCATGCCCTCCTTTAAAGAGTGGTAAGAGTGATGGATGTAGATTAATAGCATCTATGTTTTTTGTAAAAATAGGTGTCAAAAATCTCATAAACCCTGCTAAAACAGTTAGTTGTGCCCCACTTTTTTTAATCTCATCTACCAATTTAGCATCAAACTCTTCTCTGCTCTTAAAATTTTTATGGTTTATTACCGAAGGTTCTATATTGTATTTTCTAGATTTATCAATACCTTCAGCATCTGGGTTATTACATATTGTTTTTACAACTTCAATCTTGAAATCTCCAAACTCTCTTTTGTGAAGTTTTTTGAGTAAATTTTCCAAATTTGTACCGCTACCACTAAAAAGTATAGCTATCTTTTTTATAAGCACTTTATCTCCTTGCAAATATCCATAGGATTCAGGGCATAGTTATTGTATTTTACTCTGTTTGATGCAATACTATGAGCCAATACCGCAGTAATAGTAGCATCTTTACCACTATACCCCTGAGCCAAGAGAGAGCCTATCATCCCACTTAGCACATCGCCACTTCCGCCTTTTGAGAGGATATTTGTACCCTCCGTGCTTATATATATTTGCTTTTTGTTTGCTATGATAGTATTTGCACCCTTTAAAGCCAGTGTGACATCAGGAAAGTGATCCATAAAAATTCTGACATATTTAAATCTATTGAGTTGTATATCTTTTGCTTCTGCTTTTGCCAAACCACATATGCCAAGTAAAGATGCAAACTCTTTTGGGTGGGGTGTCAATACTACATCTTTTCTCTCTTTTAGCAATCTAGGTAAATTTGTATCATAAAAAATATCAGCATCTATGACTAGAGGATAATTACCTGCACTCAAAATCTCAAAATCCACTCTCACATCTCCAAGCCCCATGCCAATAACTACTGATGTAGTGTTTTTTGGAATACTCTTTGAGTACATGAGATACGGAGGAACAAAAAAAGAGTCTCTAGTCTTGATTGTAACCAATCCAGAGCCAAAGTTTAGTGCAGAAGTTCCTGCCAAAACAGCAGCACCGCTCTTATCTCCTGCAACTATACATGTGTGCCCAAAAGAGCCTTTGTTTGTATTTTTTTTATCTCTAAAGGGCAAATTCATATCCTCTTTTTCAAGAAGATAAATATCGCTCTCTTCTTCATATATATCTCTGGATACTCCAAGGTTTGCAACCTCTATATCTCCTATAAAATCTTTTGCAAAATCCTCAAACATGGAGAGTTTAAATGCGCCCATACTTATACTGATATCCGCCCTAAACACCTCGTCTGAAATAAAACTATTGCCAATACCACTCGGGATATCGCAGGAGATCTTTATAGCTTCTTGAGCATTTATATATTTTATTATTTTACACGATTTCTCATCTAATTTTTTACTCAATCCTGACCCAAACAGAGCATCAATATATACCTGTGCCCCTCCTACCAAATCATCAATTTGACCACCAACCAACTCATATCTTTTTAGTTGTAATCTTGCCATTTTAGATTTTGCGCCATAGGGCAGAACTATACTCACCTTATACTCTTTATGTAAAATCCTAGCACAAGCTATCCCGTCTCCTCCGTTATTTCCCGGCCCACACAAAAATACGATTGCGCTTCTTTTTTTTACTCTTTTTCTAATACTTTGAGCCAAGTACTCTGCGGCATGCTCCATCAATATATCTTCACTCAGTGCAAACTTTTCATAACACTTTTGATCTAAACTCTGTACCTCTTCAAATATTTTTTGCATTATCTTTTCCTATAGTTTAAAGCTTCAAGCAAGTGTTTTTTCTCTATATTTTGCTTCTCTTCCATATCCGCTATAGTCCTTGAAATTTTAAGCACCTTGCTTACGCTTCGTTGATTTAATCCATACCTATTGATAGCAATATCAAGAATACCTTGTGCCTCATCATCCAATATACAATACCTACTTATATCTTGTTCGCTTAGATTTGCGTTTAGCTCCGTTTGCCCTCTTTTTTTCTGAAAAACAAAAGTCTTAAGGACAATCTTAAACATATCCTTAGAGCTAGCGGTTTCTGTTTTAGAAAAATCCTCATCTACGAGTATGTATAGATCTATCCTATCTAAAATAGGATCTGAAATTCTAGACTTATATCTTGCAACTTCTAAATCTGAACATCTGCACTCTCTGACTTTGCTAAAAAGATTGCCACAGGGACAAGGGTTTTGGGCTGCCGCAAACAAAAATTTTGTATCATACTCTATCTTTGTATTTACCCTAGAGATCAACACTTTATGGTTCTCCAAAGGCTCTCTAAGGCTCTCTAAAATCTGCTTTGAAAAGTGAGGAAGCTCATCAAAAAAAAGTATGCCATTGTGTGCTAGAGCAGCTTCTCCTGCCATAGCTCTTGAACTTCCACCACCAAATATACTTGGTTTGCTACTGCTGTGGTGTGGTGCTCTAAATGCTCTTTTTGCACTAAGATTTTCATCTTCTTGATTTATAGATTTATATGCTTGAGACTCTAAAACCTCTTCTATCCTGACAGGCGGAAGTATATATCTAAGCCTTTTTATACTCATGCTCTTGCCACAACCCGGACTTCCCTCAAGCAGAATATTGTGCATACCGGCCGCACTGATACACATAGCTCTTTTTAAAAACTTGTGTCCTTTTACATCCTTAAAATCGAGAGGAAAATCAGTATCATAAAAGTACTCTTTTCCATCAATATTGATTTTCTCATCAAAAAACTCTTTTACTTGGATATGTTTATATGGCAACTCATATCTCTTCTCTTTAAAAAACTCTATAGCTTCGCTCAAAGTAGATACACCGTATATCTTTATGCCTTTTATTTGTGAAGCTTTTTCAACCATCTCTTGTGGCAATATAACACTTATATTTTTGCATACTCTAGCAAGTGATAAAAGTATAGGAAATATAGCTGAAGTTGCTTTTACTCTGCCATCAAGCCCCAGCTCTCCAAATATAAAGAATCCTCTACATGTAAAGCTAGTTTTCTGAAATGCTATCAACAGAGCTATAACCAAATCAAAATGTCCACCCTCTTTTTTTATATCACTTGGTGAGAGGCTTATAGTAATCTTTTGTGAAGGAAACTTAAATCCGATAGAAAGCAGTGCTGATTTTATCCTGTCTTTTGACTCTTGTATGCTTTGATTTGCCATACCGACTATAGAGAAACCGGGTAATGCTCTTATAAAAGTTGATTCTACGGTAATTTTTTTTGCTATATTAAAGTCTAGTGTGGCACAAAATGCTTCTTTAACTTTTTTATTAGGCACTATTATTTGCCTGCTTTGAGTCTCTTTTTCCACTCTTTTTCAAATTTTTTTCGTTTTAAGTATGAGAGTTTTTCTATAAACAGATGTCCTTTTAAGTGATCTATCTCGTGTTGCATAGCTATAGCCAACAAGCCCTCCAGGTCTCTCACTATTTTTTTACCAAATCTATCGAAATATTCAACATTTATCTGTTTGGCTCTTTTTATGTCATCATAGTAACCCGGAACACTCAAGCAACCCTCTTGATATACTTCGCTGCCTTCTGAGTGGTTTATTTTGGGATTTATCACCTCAAGCAGATCTTCTTTGCTCTGTTTACCCTCTTCATCTGCTAGATTAATGAGTAAAATATTTTTATCTATACCGATCTGTATAGCAGCTAATCCTATCCCTTCTTTTGCGATCATGGTTTCATACATATCATCTAAAAGAGAGTGTAGTTCTGCATCAAATTTTACAACATCTTTGGATACTTTTCTAAGCCTATTATCTGGATATACAACTATATCTCTAATCATTTCTCAATCAGTCCTCCCATCAAATTCCCCTACAAGATAAAGATCTCCATCCTTTCCTGTTTTAGGTAGTACATCTAGAGCAGCTACAACAATCTCTTCTGTGTTGTGTTTTGCATCTATTGGCATTATTCCAAGCTCAATATCCATCTCCACTTCCATCTCTCCAATAAAAAAACTTGTTCCATAGATAAGTTCTGCTATTCTATCAGAGGCTTTTTTTGCACTATCTAGATCGGTATGTCTCATTAAAACTGCAAAGATACCGCCACCATAATGAGCAACCGTATCACTCCTTCTTGATGTTTTCATCAATAGTTTAGCTATATTTCTTCTTAGCGCTTCTCTCTCTTTTACTGTGACCATCCTATCTAGAACCCTATCTTTTATTTTAATTAGAACAATTGAACTTTTATGGCCATATAGCTTTATGGCATCTAACTCTTTTTCTAGAGTATATAAAAAATATTTTTTATTATATACAGAATATTTTGAGTCAAATATAGCTTTATCCTCAACATTTTTTAGTATATCAACAGTTTTTGAGTAGTGTTCTTTTAAGGTATTCATCTGTCTTTGAGTTAAAAGTGTTAATTTTTCTATATCATCATTTAGCTTTCCAAGAGTATTGTCTATAGAGAGTTGGCTAGAGTTAGATTTGAGTTCATCACTTCTCTTTTTAAAAATCTTTTTCATTATATTTAGATTTTTATAGATTGTCGATACAACCTTCACTATCTCCTTTACTTGCATAAAGCCCTCTTTGATCTCTTTCTCAAGTTTGGCTCTATATTCATCAGCATCTATTTGATCATCATCGAGATACTCTTTAATTCTTTTTTTAAATTTTATTGGTTTGCTTTCAAGAAGTTTTTCAAAATATACTTGAAAATTACTAGGCGTTGAGGGAACACCCTCATTTGCCATAGACTTTAGTACCTGTGAAGAAAATTTTTCCAACTCTTCATTAGAGTTTTGAATGGTATTTGTATTTGCACTAGACCCTTGCTTCTTCTTGGATTCAGATCCACCTTTTAATTTGTCTTTGCTTAGACGAACCATTCAAAACCCCCTAATCTTACTTAAAGCTTTTTTCCAAAACTTTATCTATCAACCCATACTCGACCGACTCTTTTGCACTCATAAAAAAGTCTCTTTCTGTATCTTTAGCTATTTTTTGAACTTTTTGGTTACAATTTTTAGCCAATATACCATTTAACACCTCTTTTAGGCGTAAAATCTCTTTTGCTTGTATCTCTATATCTGTTGCTTGACCTTGTGCACCACCCAATGGCTGATGTATCATAATTCTAGAGTTTGGCAAAGCATATCTCTTACCTTTTGTACCGCAACTCAGGAGAAATGCTCCCATTGAAGCAGCCTGACCTATACATATAGTACTAATATCCGGTCTTATATAGTTCATAGTATCATATATACTAAATCCACTTGTTATGACACCTCCGGGAGAATTTATATATAGATATATATCTTTTTCAGGATCTTCTGCTTCTAAAAATAGAAGTTGCGCCACGATTGATGATGCAACAGCATCATTAATTTCCCCGCTTAGCATGATAATTCTATCTTTTAATAACCTTGAATATATATCATAACTTCTTTCACCTCTGCCTGTTTTTTCTACTACTACTGGAACATAACTCATTACTTTTCTTCAGCTTCTTTTTCTTCTATTTCATCTTTTGTGAAAATTTTAGTAAAAAGCCTGTCTTCAACTATCGACATCTTGACGGCAGGAAGCACACCTTGTTTTTCATAATATTCATAATACTGCTTTGGATCTTGACCTTGTTGCATAGCCTCAAAATAGATCATTTGCATCACTTCTTGATCATCAACTTTTATCTCTTCAGCCTTTGCTAATTCATCCACCAAGAAAGTTAATTTTACACTGCTCTTAGCTTCATCAGCAAACTCTGCCCTCTTCTCCTCTATTTTCTCAGGATTTTGGGAATACTCTTTTATTTCATCTTCGCTCATTTTTGAAAATATATTTCTAACCTGCAAATCAATTTCCTGATCTACAATACTTTGAGGAATGGCAAATTCAATCTCCTTTAGTAGTGCATCAACATATTTTGGTTTTACCTCTTCGGTAAATAATTTTGATAATTTTTCATTTTTTAGCTGTTTTTTGACTTCTGTTTCTAGCTTCTCTACTGTCGGCTCTTCAACGCCTGGAAGTAGTTTTTTCAAAGCATCTGCATCAGGAGTCGTGTCTATATCTTTTGCTTGTATCTCATGTAGTGTTACCTTAAATAGAGCATCTTTTCCGGCTAAGTCTTTACTATTGTAATCTTCGGGAAAGACAACCTTAATATCTCTGTTTTCACCCGCCTTAAGACCAATCAAGCCTGCTTCAAAACCAGGGATAAAAGAACCACTACCAATTTCAAGCTGATACTCTTGTGCCTTACCGCCCTCAAAAGGAACACCGTCTATAAACCCTTCAAAATCTATCAGAGCAAAATCACCATCTTCAAGTCCTCTATTCTCCTCTATTTTTTTCAAAGGAGCAACAGCTTTTAGCATTTGGGCAACTCTTTCGTCAACATCTTTTTTCATGATTCTTGGCATCTTGTACTCAGGAACTAAATCTTTATATCCATCTATATTTATAGTTGGTCTAAAAGATACTTTAATCTCTACATCTATGCCATCATCACTTTTATCAAATTTTGATATGGTAGGCTCTCCTACCATCATATCTGCCGTTGCATCCAACTCTTTTAGTGAAAGCTCAAAAAGCTCTTTCAAAGCCTCTTGTTCTGCATCTTGTTTTATCTGCTCACCATGTCTAGCTTTAACTACATGTACAGGAACTTTTCCTTTTCTAAAACCATCAACCTGCATATTTTTAGCAGCCTCTGCCGCGATTTTATCCTCTTTTTTTTCTAGCATTTCTGCAGGTATCTTTGCATCTACAACTGCATTTGCATCATCAACTTTTTTAGCATTAATCTGCATACATCTTCCTTTTTCTAATAAAAAATTTTCTTAATATATCTAAATTTTGCTTTATAATCCATTTAACTCCTTTTACTTTAACAATCAAAAAGCAAAAAAGAGATATAATTACAGTTATTACTATCATGTTATTAGGGCTAACCCTAATAACATGATAGTAATAATTTATATGAGGATTTTTTATGCAAAAAGAAGTGGAATTTGAAAATCTTGTCAAAAGAATGCTTGAGCTATTAGGAGAAGATGTAAACCGAGAAGGGCTCTTAAAAACACCTAAAAGAGTAGCTAAAGCATTTGAGTTTATGACGCAGGGCTATCATCAAGATCCTAAAAAAGTTTTGAATGAAGCTCTTTTTCAAAGTGACAATAGTCAAATGGTACTAATTAAAGATATAGAATTTTATTCCATGTGCGAACATCATCTTCTTCCTATCATAGGAAGAGCACATGTAGCATATATCCCAAACGGCAGGGTTGTTGGACTTTCTAAAATACCCAGAATGGTAGATATGTTTGCTAGACGACTTCAGATACAAGAACAACTAACAGAACAGATAGCTCAAGTTATAAATGAAGTTATATCCCCAAAAGGAGTTGGCGTAGTTATACAGGCAAGACATATGTGCATGGAGATGAGAGGGGTCGAAAAGACTCACTCAAACACTACAACCTCATCGCTAAAAGGACTCTTTCTCAAGTCAGACACTAGAAAAGAGTTTTTTGATATTATTAACGCCCCTCAAGCGGCAAGATTTTAATGCCTATAAACAGACTTAGACAACAGTTGTCCAAAGAGAGGTTATCTCCTCTGTTTGGAACTATAAAAAAGATTAGCTCAAATAAAATAGAAGCAATTGGATTAAATCCTAGCATTGGTGATATAGTTAAGATCAACTCAAATACCGCTGACAAAAGTGAACTAGGCATGGTAACAGAGATAAACCAAAACTCCTTTTTTATCTCCCCTTTTGGTTTCGTAGAGGGTTTTAAAATTGGAGATAAAATTTTTATAAATGATCAAGGCATGATGATTCCTGTCGGAGAAAATCTACTAGGAAGAGTAGTTGATCCATTTATGAGACCAAAAGATGGAAAAGAAGAGATAGTTGCAGATGTCTGTACACCTATCATGAAACCACCTCTTGATGCTATGAAAAGAGGTTTAATAGATGAGCCTTTTTCTGTTGGTGTTAAAACTATAGATGGTCTTCTTACATGTGGAAAAGGTCAAAAGCTAGGTATATTCGCAGGCAGTGGTGTTGGAAAATCAACACTAATGGGAATGATTGTCAAAGGCTCTAACGCAAAGATTAAGATTATAGCTTTGATTGGTGAAAGAGGAAGAGAAGTTCCTGAATTTATACAAAAAAATTTAAGTGGAGACCTTAACAATACTGTTATAATAGTCGCTACTAGTGATGATTCGCCCCTGATGAGAAAATATGGTGCTTTTTGCGCCATGAGTGTGGCTGAGTATTTTAAAAGTAAAGGGGAAGATGTGCTTTTTATGATGGATTCTATCACTAGATTTGCTATGGCTCAAAGAGAGATAGGACTAGCTCTTGGAGAACCGCCAACATCAAAAGGATATCCACCCTCGGTTCTTACTCTTTTGCCTCAACTCATGGAAAGAGCAGGTAAAGAAGAGGGCAAAGGCTCAATCACAGCATTTTTTACAGTTTTGGTTGAAGGTGATGATTTAAGTGACCCAATAGCAGACCAATCAAGAAGCATATTGGATGGTCACATTGTCTTAAGCAGAGAGATGACTGATTTTGGCATATATCCACCAATAAGCATTCAGAATAGTGCTTCTAGAGTCATGGGAGATGTTATTGACAATGAACATAAAAAACTAGCAACCAAGTTTAAAAGGCTCCATTCGCTTCTAAAAGAGAATGAGATATTGATAAGAATTGGAGCATATGAGAAAGGCAATGACAAAGAACTTGATACGGCAATTTTAAAAAAAGATGAGATGAATGATTTTTTACAACAAACACCTGACGAAATAATTACATATGACTCTACAAAAAAGAGATTAAATGAAATATTAGGAACAATATAAAAATTTTAATCAAATTTTAATGTTTAAAATAATAATATGCGCGAATAGAAATAATTAAGACAATATAAGTCCTATTTAAAAAATGGAGAAAATTAATGAGAGTTTATTTAGACAACAATGCGACAACTATAGTTGATCCGTATGTTTTTGAGACGATGGCACCATACTTCTGTGAAATGTATGGCAATCCAAACTCATTACATGAATTTGGAAGCGAGACGCACCCTGCACTTAGGTGTGCTATGGATCAGCTATATGCCGGCATAAATGCTGATGATAATGATGATATAGTTGTTACATCATGTGCAACAGAGAGTATAAATTGGGTTATAAAAGGTATCTATTTTGACCACATATTTAATGGAGATAAAAATCACATAATCACAACAGAAGTAGAGCACCCAGCTGTTATACAAGCTTGTAGATTTCTAGAAACACTAGGAGTGAATGTAACATATTTGCCTGTAAATTCTGATGGCATTATAGAACTTAACACCCTGAAGGAAAGTATAACAGAAGAGACTGCGCTAGTTAGCATCATGTGGGCAAATAATGAAACCGGTATGATTTTTCCAATTGAAGAGATTGGTAAAATTTGTAAAGAAAAAGATGTTCTTTTTCATACAGATGCAACTCAGGCCATTGGAAAAGTTCCTGTAGATGTTCAAAAAACAAATATTGATTATTTGAGTTTTTCTGCACATAAATTTCATGGTCCAAAAGGAGTTGGTGCTCTGTATATAAAAGAGGATAAAATCATCACCAGCTTGCTTTCTGGGGGTGAACAGATGAGTGGACTAAGAAGTGGAACCTTAAATGTTCCGGGAATTGTTGGTATGGGAAAAGCTATGGAGCTAGCCGTAGAAAATCTTGATTTTGAAAAAAGCAATGTCATGAAACTTAGAGATAGGCTTGAAGATGAACTGCTAAAGATACCTGATACATTTGTTGTCGGCACAAAAAAGCAAAGAACACCAAACACCATACTAATCAGTATCAAAGGCATAGAAGGCGAAGCTATGCTATGGGATTTAAATAAAGCAGGTATCGCAGCAAGTACCGGAAGTGCATGTGCGAGTGAAGCGCTCGAATCAAATCCTGTTATGGAAGCTATAGGGGCGGAGGCAGACCTTGCTCATACTGCATTAAGATTGTCTCTTTCAAGATTTACTACAGATGAAGAGATAGATTTTACGATAGAGATCATTAATAAAGCGGTAGAAAGATTAAGGGCAATCTCAAGCACATATTCATATGCTCCAGACTGGCATAATAGCAAATTGTAAGCTCGGATATAAATAAAGAACAAAGGAAAAAAATATGGGAAAAAATAACTTAATAGGTGGATCGATTTGGGAAGAATACAGCCAAAAAGTACAAGACCTAATGAATAATCCACAAAATATGGGAGAAATTACAGAAGAGCAAGCCAAAGAGATGGGAGCTAAATTAATAGTTGCTGACTTTGGCGCTGAAAGCTGTGGTGATGCTGTCAGATTGTATTGGGCAGTAGATGAAAAAACAGATAAAATTTTAGATGCAAAATTTAAGAGTTTTGGTTGTGGAACAGCAATAGCAAGTAGTGACACTATGGCTGAACTTTGCAAAGGAAAGACGGTTGATGAGGCGGTAAAAATCACCAATATAGATGTAGAAAAAGCTATGCGAGACAACCCAGATACTCCTGCTGTTCCACCTCAAAAAATGCACTGTTCTGTTATGGCCTATGATGTTATAAAAGAAGCAGCTGCTTCGTATAAAGGAGTAGAGGCCTCTAGTTTTGAAGACCAAATTATAGTTTGCGAATGCGCAAGAGTTAGTCTTGGCACTATAAAAGAGGTTATTAAATTAAATGATTTAAAGACAGTAGAGCAGATAACAGACTTCACAAAAGCCGGTGCATTTTGCAAATCTTGTATAAAGCCGGGTGGACACGAAGAGAGAGAATACTATTTAGTTGATATACTCAAAGAGACACGAGAAGAGATGGAGCAAAACAAGCTAACAGCTTTAGCCGACGCAAAAACTGCAGAATCTGGTGAATTTGGTTTTGAAGATTTAACAATGGTACAAAAGCTAAAAAAAGTTGAAAAAATTATAGATGACAATATAAGAGAAATGCTTATTATGGACGGCGGAAATCTCGAAATAGTCGATATTAGAGATACGGATGATGGCTATACAGATATCTACATCAGATATCTTGGAGCTTGTAGTGGGTGTGCTAGCAGTTCAACAGGAACACTATACGCAATAGAGGCTATTTTAAGAGAAAAATTAAGTCAGAATATCAGAGTTTTACCAATTTAATCAAATTAAAAAGAGGGTAAAAACCCTCTTTTTAACTACATAATTTAGTATCTGTAGCTTATAGATAGTCTCAAATCAGACGCACTAGATACTGCTCCGGGAGTTGTATCTGCATCCATCGGAGTTCCTGTTGATCCAAAAAACATATCACTACCAGTATAATCATAATCAATATAAGTATATCTAAACTGCGCTGTTAAAAATTTGCTTAACAACGGTAAATTATAGAAAATCTCATAAGCATCACCACGAGTTGCTAATTTTGATCCTATCAAAGTATCTTCTCCATAAGTAAAACTTCTCCAATATTTACTTCCGTGATTATACTCTAATCCCCATCTTGCATCCTCAACTAGCATACAAGGAAAATTTACCCCAACATAGTATGATGTTCCTGTCTCGCTCTTTGGTGAGCCTAACATCTCTGTTGCTGCTCCTAGAGCACCTGTCATAGGATTTACTATTACATTATGTGTTCCTTTCGGATCTGTTTTACTCCATGCAAATGATGCAAACACATTTGTATCATCAAGAAAATCACTTATATCATCGCCTATACCACTAATTTGAAATGATAGAGCTCCACCAGTTAAATCACCAACATCTACAAGGTTGGTCATATAACCATTTGCTCCATTTACTCCATTTGCATATGCGAAATTTGCGCCCATCATATTCCAGCCTTTAAACCAGTTAAACATTGCGGTATATTGACCATCATCATATAACTTCATTAGTATTCCAGCTAAATCCATATTTGGAGAATCCCAGTTATTTTTAACATAAGGCGTTTGAGTCATACTTGGATATACTGCGGTCATAACAGGATAACCTGTAAATACAGGATATTTTCCATCTGCGTTTGAATTTCCTCTGCCTAGACAAATTTTAAAATACATACCCGCAATACCTGTTACATTTTCAAGCTGCGCCATAAAACTAGCACCATCGAACTCCATGCTTATATTGTGTCCTAGTGGCGAAGCCGGTTTATCTTGGTCGTCTCTATAGTTCGTTAAGAAGCCATTAACTGCTGGTCTTCTACCAAAACTAACAGTATAAGGTACCTTTCCTACATTTCCAAAGTATATAAAATATGCCTCTTTTAATCTAAAATTAGCATCTCCGCTTGGAGTTTCGTCCGCATACCAATCCATATTTTGAAAGCCATTCATTGCAGCCGAATTATTGAGTCCGAATGCTTTATATACTCCCAATGCGCCATGAAAAACTAAATCATCTCTTGGCTGTGCCGCCATCTCTAGTGTAAACTTATTTGTCCAAATCCCATTGCTTTGGTCAGGAGCACCGTTTACTTTATAATCAACAATATCATAAGCCGTTCTTAAATCTGCACTGAATTTAATATTATCATGAGCATCATGAGCTTTTACTTCTGATAATTGTTTCTTTAAAGATTTTATATTTATCTTTTTTTGAGCAGCCCTCAACTCCTTCATTTGAGCCTTAAGAGCCTCTATCTCAGCCTTCATATCCATATCTTTTGCAATAGCAAAAGAACCAAAAACTGCACCAATTAATATTGGCGCTATTAACCTTTTCATTTTAAACCTCCGAATTTATTTATAAATCAACTATGCACAGAGTTGAAAACCTCTAAAAAAGTAATAAAACTTTTACATACTGAAATATTATCT